>JACPWC010000103.1 GCA_016197225.1 Chloroflexota bacterium | reverse complement strand
CCAGGTCCAGGCCGTGTTGCTGCCACGCTGCTGCTGGTAGTTGGCGTAGGCGTCGAAGCTGGTGACCAGCAGACCCGAGTTGCCGTTCGGGCGCAATGCGGTGTCGATCTCGTACAGGTCGCCGTCGCCGGTCTTGACCGTGAGCCAACTGATCAGCTTGCGAACCAGATTCGAATAAGCCTCGGCGGCGCGATCATCCGCAAGGTAGTTGACATCGAAATTTAGTTACTAGGAGGAACTGTCATGAACCTGGTGTTTATTATTGGACTTGCCGTTTTTCTCCTGTTTGCCGTCGTCCTGGTGGTTGTCGGTTTCCGCTCGCCTGAAGCTAAAGACCCTTTGCACTCCCGCCTGGCCGAATTTGGCACGCGCGAAAAACCTGTGACGTTGCAGGAAATTGAAATGTCACAGCCGTTGAGCGAGCGCGTCATCTTGCCAATCATCCGCCGGGTGGGCCAGCTTGCCACGCGCTTCACGCCCGAAGCCGCTTTGCAGGATGTTCAGCATAAACTGGACCTGGCCGGAAACCCAGGCAACATCGGGCCTAAAGAGTTTCTGGCCATTCAAATTGCCGCCGCCTTCGTTATTGCCGGTTTGCTGTTCCTGGTCTTTACCGTTGCGCCCGTTCCAGAAGGTGAGTCACGGCCCTGGGCCAAAAACCTGGGCCTCACCGTCTTGTTCTTCGGCCTGGGTTACTACTTCCCTCGGCTCTGGCTGTCCAGCAAAATCTCGCGCCGGCAGGACGAAATTATCAAAGCCCTGCCAGACTGCCTTGACCTGCTTACCATTTGCGTGGAGGCCGGCCTGGGCTTTGACGCGGCGATGGGCAAGATAAATGAAAAGTGGGACAATGAGTTAGCGGCGGGCTTTGGCCGAGTGTTACAGGAAGTCCGGCTTGGCAAGCTCCGTCGGGAAGCATTGCGCGCCATGTCCACCCGAATGGACGTGTCGGACGTAACGAGCTTTGTCGCCGCCGTGCTTCAGGCTGAGCAGTTGGGCGTGAGCATGGGAAAGATTCTCCGCATTCAGTCCGACCAGATGCGGATCCGGCGGCGGCAACGGGCGGAACAGAAGGCGCATCAGGCGCCTATCAAAATGTTGTTCCCAATGGTGCTTTTCATCTTCCCGACGATCTGGCTGGTGTTGCTAGGCCCGGCAGTTTTATTGCTCAGAAATTCGGCATTGTCAGGTATTCTCGGCGGATAGGCGAGACATTGTTTAGGAGGGCGGCCCGGGTGGCAGTTCCCTCATTGAAAATCGGCTACACCGATCACTTGAGAGTGATTGCCGAAAGAGCCTGGTGGGCGTCACTCGATTTGGTTTTGCCGCCGCGTTGCCAGAATTGCAACCGGGCCGGCGAGCGGCTGTGCGCGCAATGCCGCGCTGAAATTGAATATATTTCTGAACCGATGTGTCAGAAGTGCGGGTATCCCAAACACACGCCGACAACTGTTCAATGTGAACAGTGTTGGCGTGTTGCTTTTGCCGGGAACGGTCTGCGGGCGCTGGCCTTTCACGCCGGGCCGTTGCGCCGGGCGGTTCACGGCCTCAAATACAAACACAACCCGCCCCTGAGCGAGGCGCTCGCCCGATTGATCTCCCCGCACTGGCCGGCCATCTTCCCCGGCGACTCAATCTTAATCCCGGTTCCCCTGGCCCCCGATCGCCTGCGCCAGCGCGGTTTCAACCAGGCCGAACTGTTGGCCCGCCACGTGGGAGCGCAACGGGGCCTGCCGGTCTGGCCGGCCGCTTTGCGCCGCGTGCGCGCCACCGAATCACAGGTGGGCAAGACAGCCCAGGCTCGTCAGGCCAACATGACCGGAGCCTTTGCCGCCGAGACCAAAACAGTGCGCGGCCTGAATTTTGTTCTGATTGACGACGTATGCACAACCGGCGCGACTCTGGGCGCGTGCGCTCAGGCATTGCTGGAGGGTGGAGCGGCCCAGGTTTGGGCCTACACCCTCACCCGCGCGCGCCACGACAGCGCCGATTAATCCCATCACAGGAGGCTAATATGACAGTCGCAGTAATGGTAAATGGGCACGACATCAACATTTCAAAGAAATTGCGGGAATATATCGAAAAGAAAGTAGGGAAGCTCGATCACTATTTGCCGGAGATCAACGAAGCGCGAGTCGATCTTTCGGCGCAACGGACGGCGCGCGACGCCGACGACCGGCAAGTGGCGCAGATCACGGTGCGCTCGCGCGGCACCATCCTCCGCTCGGAGGAAAGAACCGGCGACATGTTTGCCGCCGTTGATCTGGCGCTGGAAAAAATGCAACGGCAAATTGAGCGTTACAAGGACAAACATCGCCGGGGGCGGGGCGACGGTGCCGACCTGGGCGAAGCGGTGATGCAGGCCGAAGCTGAACTCGATGAGGCCGCCTCCGACTCCGAGCCGGCCCCAAAGATTGTCCGCCGCAAAAGATTTCCCATCACACCCATGACGGAGCCGGAAGCGATTGAGCAAATGATGCTACTCCAGCACGACAACTTCTTCATCTTCTACAACGCCGACACTGCCCGGATCAACATCCTTTACGCCCGCAAGGACGGAAGCCTGGGGTTGATCGAACCCGAAGTCGGCTAACCCCGTCGCCAACACAGACCCTCTATAACACGAGCCGGCGCCGGCTCGTGTTATCTTTTATCTTCAACGGCTCCGCCTCTTCAACTCATGACTTCCGTGACAGCTATCGTCATGTCCGGCCCCGGCGGGCCGGGCGCTATTGAAGCGCATCTGGCCGCCGCCCGCCGCGCGGCCTTGGCCGATGTTTGCCGCATGTTGCAACAATCGCCTGAAGTGTCGCAAATCATCGTCGCCGCGCCCGCCGCCGAGCAGGCGCAGATGACCTTGCCCGACAGTGACAAACTGCAATGGGACGTTGACCCGCCGGGCGGGGCTTTTCACTTTGGCGAACGCCTGACCGGGATCATTCAGCGGCGGCAACTGAGCCGGGTGCTATACCTGGGCGCAGGCGGCATGCCGTTACTTTCAGCGGACGCCGTGGCGCAAGTCGTTTCAACAGTCGCGGAGGCAGAAGGGCGTGCCGCCGTCACCAACAACGTTCACTCGGCGGATTGGGTGGCGTTTACGGAAGCCGAAACGGTGGCCGGCATTGCCGACTGGCTGGAGCGTGACAACATGACGGCCTGGCGGATGCGCGAGTCTGCCGGTTATGCCGTCACCTCGTTGCCGCCCTCAGCCGCCACCCGACTCGACATTGATACGCCGTTTGATTTGCAGGTCCTGGCCTTGCATTCAAACACGCCGCCCAACCTTCGCCGCCTGCTCGACACGTTGAACCCGGAACTCAACCTGGGGCCGGTTCAACGCGCCGTCGAAATTTTGCGCGCGCCAGGAAGCCGGGTGACGATGATTGGCCGGGTTTCGGCGACGGCCTGGAGCTTATTGGAATCTAAAGCGCGGCTCTGGACGCGGGTGCTATCGGAAGAGCGGGGGATGGTGGCGAACCGGCGGCAGGAGACCGGGCAAGTGTATTCGTTCGTCGCCGATCACATCAGCCGGATTGGCGAAGCGGAGTTTGTGGCCCGGTTGGCTCAGACCAGCGACCTGGTTCTGTTTGACACCCGGGTCTACCTGGCTCATCACCAGGTTTGGCCGTCGGCGGCGGATCGTTTTGCCTCCGACCTGGGCCGCCCCGGCCTCATCACCGATGACCGGTTGAGGCGGTTGACCGAGGCCGTTGTGTCCGCGCCCATTCCCATTCTCCTCGGCGGCCACAACGTCGTCTCTGGCGGATTGTACGCGTTGTTGGAAATTGCAGGCTGATTCTCCCCTCTCCTGTTTGGTGGGGTTCAAACGGGACGCCCGAAGGCGGGCCGGGGGTGAGGGCCTACCAGCCGGTGATGTATTTCTCCCACTCGCTATTCTCTTTGAGGTGACGGCCAAAGAGATAGGCGGCGGTGGCTGGCGGCTCGCCGGGTTTGTGCTTGAGAGACATTTGGGCCTCGCCCGCCGTCTTGCCACCCTTGCGCCGGTTGCAGGCTGGGCAGGCCGTCACCAAATTGTCCCAATGGTGGCCGCCGCCCCGGTGCCGGGGGATGATGTGATCAATGGTCAGGTGAGGAGGCTGGCGGCCACAATACTGGCAGGTGTAATTGTCGCGGCGGAAGATTTCGCGTTTGGAGAGTTTGACGCGCGGCCTGGGCCGCCGGATCATCTTTTCCAGGCGGATGACCGACGGGGCCGGGTATGTCATGCGGGCTGTGTGAAAGTGTCCGCGCCCGTTCACCATGAGTTCGGCTTTGCCCGTGACGAGCAGACCGATGGCGCGTTTGGTGTCGCACACGTTCAGCGGCTCGTAATTGGCGTTGAGAACCAGCACTGGCCGGTTAAGATCCGGGTTCATCCGTTACGGCTGTCCTTAGACCGACACGGTCTTCAAGACCGCGTCGGTCTGGCCGGATTTTACCTCATTTCCAGTTATCGAGTTTTGGCCGATTTTTGCAGGGCAAATTGTCAATTCGCCCTACAATTTCAAAACAGGCTCTTACGGTCTTGAAGGAGTTGCAAATTCCGGTACAGCACAAATTGAAAATAGGCCATGAGCGCGCTCAAGCGCAGGCCGTGCCAGCCGTCGCGCCAGCCGCCGAGGGTGACAAAGCGCCAGTAAAACTGCCTGAGCGGTTGAAGCGCAAAATTATGTGGCCTGGCCCGCCGGCCCTGAGCGTATAAAATTCCGGCGTCGTATTTTGTGTAAGCATGTTGTTTCACAATGAACTCCGGCACGGTTTCGTAGTTCAAGTGAACGAGCGGGCTCTGCAAAAAGCCTTCTGCGCCGTCCAGCCGCACCAGTTCGTGGACGTGCCGCGCCGGGTCGTAGCGGGCGTGAGCGCGTTTGAGCAGACGCAGTTGATAGTCGGGATACCAGCCGGCGTGCAGGGTGAGTTTGCCGAAGATGTAGTTGTGACGGGGAACCCACCAGCCGACCGGCCCCGGCTTTTGAACCACGAGCCGGGCTTCGTCGGCCAGTTCAGCCGTTACTCGCTCGTCGGCGTCCACGAACAAGACCCAGTCGCCGGCTGCGGCTTCCAGGGCCGCGTTGCGTTGCGAAGCATAGTTGGCAAAGCGATGCTGAATGAAACGGGCCTCGAAACTGCGGGTGATGTCGGCGGTCCGGTCGGCGCTGAAAGAATCAAAGACGACAATCTCGTCGGCCCAGCGCAGGCTGGCCAGGCAGTCGGCGAGATGCTTTTCTTCGTTGAGGGTGAGGACGACGGCAGAGAGCAAGGGAATAGTGAACAGTGGATGGTGAACAGTGAATGACGGCGTGATCTTACTGGAAAAGGGGGAGGGCGGCAAACAAGAATCCGCCAACCTTTACGGAAGGTTTACCAGCCGCGCCTTGCCAGAGTATGCGTGATATGTTAGATTTCGCGTCTGGCAGTATGCCTTGCCGGATTTTGAAAATTTAGGGCTGTCCGTAACACAACGTTCCCCCGTCTTCGGCGGCGAAACCTTCGGCGCTTACGGACAAGCTCTATACAACTAAGGAGTTACGATGAAAATCATTGTTGCTGGAACGGGCTTCGTGGGGCTGACCCACGCCGCAGTCTGTTCAGAGTACGGCCACGAAGTCTATGCTTACGATATTGACGAGGCCCGTCTCGCCGCCTATCGCACCGCCCAGCGTGACCCGATCGAACGCTACGTCAACGAGCCGGGCCTGGTGAGCATCATTGCCGAGAACATGGATCGCTACCTGTTCTTCTGCAACGATCTGACCCCGATCCTCGAAGGCACCGACGCCATCTTTCTGTGCCTGCCCACGCCGCCCAAGCCCGACGGCTCGTCTGACCTGAGCTTCTACTTCAAAGCGGTCGATCATATTTGCGAGTTGTTGGCCAAGCGCCAGGATACGCGGCGGGTGGTGCTGGTCAACAAGAGCACAGTGCCGATTGGCACGGCCCGCCAGTTGGAGCGCAAACTGCGCGAGTTCAACGTGCCCAACGCCGGCGTGGCCTCCAACCCCGAATTTTTGCCCGAAGGGGACGCCGTCGAAAAGTCGCGCCGCCCGGACCGGGTGACGGTGGGGGCCGACACCGAGGAAGATTTCCGCATCATCCGCCGCATCTACTCCCAGTTCGTCAACCACGTCCGCATCCGCTACATTGAAACCACGCCCGAGACCGCCGAGTCGATCAAATATCTGGCCAACACTTTGCTCCTCACTTACATCTCGTTCTGGAACGGCGTGGGGGCGCGGTTGGGCGAATCGTTTGCCAATGTGCGGATGGAAGACCTGAAGCGCGGCGTGACCGCCGACAACCGCATCAGCACCTGGGGGTCTTACGTATCGAACGGGGCGGGCGGCTCGTGCTTTGGCAAGGACATTCAATCGCTGATCTATCAGTTCCGCATGACCGGCCACCAGGCCGAACTTCTGCAATCGGTCTACGAGATCAACGAATATCAAAAGACGTATTTGCTGGATCGGGCTATGCGCGAGGCCGGGGCGCGGTTCAACAACAAGAAGGTGGCCCTGCTGGGACTGTCGTTCAAACAACGCACCAACGACATGCGCGACGCCTCGTCGCTTAAGGTGGTCGAGACTCTGCTGGCGCGGGGTGTGAGCGAGATTCGAGCTTACGACCCGGCGGCGGCTGACGAGGCCAAACGCTTCTTCAACCCCGAACACAACTACCTGTTCGAGAAGATCACCTATCACCCGACGGCCAAAGAGGCGTTGGCCGGAAGCGACATACTGTTTATCTCAACCGACTGGGAAGAGTTTCGCGGCCTGTCGCGGACGATTGAGCAGACGGTGAAGCCGCCGTACCTGGTAATTGATGGCCGGCGGATGATTCCCGACTACGCCGAGCTGACCGAGCGCGGCTACGGCTACCTGGCTGTTGGCTCGCCGTATTTGCCGCCGAAGTAGACGAGGCTAAAATAGAAGAAATGTAACTACTTTCCTGCCTGGTGAGTAGTTGCGAAATCCGCGTCCTGATTTTTTTGCCCTGAGCAGTTAGGAAATAACTATGAGACAGGCCGATGAAGTTGACATAACGGGGGGGGGGGGGGAAGTGAAAATGCCTGGGCTTGGTAGACCGCTCAGACTTGGCCTGCAAGCCCGCATCACCGCCCTCACCGTGATCGTCCTGGCCGCGATGTTCCTGGCTACGGGCATCATCGGCTTGCGCAATCAAGCCGCCTCGATGGATGTGGTGCTGGAACAGCGACTGGCACTGGCCGAAACGGTCGCCGCTCATGTGGATTACCACATCAACTATATGGTGGATGAACTAGCCGACGCGGCGGCCAAGCCCGGTTTCGACCTGACCGACGCCGACCTGGCCCCCGAGCAGGCCGCGCTGGCTGACCTATATCGTTCGGGTATGTTCACCCACGATGTATTCGTCACCGATGCGCGCGGCATCGTTCTGGCCGTTGAACCGGAGACACTGCGCGCCACACTGATCGGCGCGGATTTCTCCCAGCGTCCCCACATCCGCCAAGCGTTGGAAACCGGCCTGCCGCAGGTGAGCGGGCTGATCTCCGGCCCCCTCATCTCGCTCGTCGTCCCGGTCAAAAACTCACGCGGCGAAATCACCGGCTTGATCGGCGGCGGGCTCGATCCCGGCGGCCCGGCCATCTCCGGCTTCATCGGGCCGATGGCGTTGGGCGAGACCGGCTATGCTCAAGTGGTAGATGGGCAGGGGATAGTGGTCGCCTCGACCGTGCCTGGCGCGGTGGGCGCGCCCAGCCAGCACCATGATCTTCTTCTGTCTCTTATCCAGCGCAACGAGCCAACAGTCGCAACGGACGTGCCGGTTATCGAGCAGGGGAAAGAATTTCACGAAGTCATCGCCTTTGCGCCCATCGCGCGCTTGGGATGGGCGGTCACAATCGAGCAAGATCGGGTCGAGGCGCTGGCGCCCATCACTCAGGCTCGCAATCAGATATTGCTGTCGGCTCTTGTCACGCTGGCCCTGGCCATGCTGCTCGTCTGGCTTATCATTCGTCAGGTGACGAGGCCGGTGATGGGGCTTGCCGAGGCGGCGCGGCGGATCGCTACAGGCGATTTGGCCACACCGGTCACCGTTGCCGGGCCAGACGAGGTGGCGGAACTCGGCCACAATTTCGAAGCCATGCGCCGGAAACTGGCCGCGTGGGGGGAGGAATTGGAAGCGGCGGTGCAGAAACGCACCCGTCAACTCTCCGTCCTCTACGCCATTGATCGCGCCGCCGCTCAATCGCTGGAGTTAGACGAAATCCTTGACGACTCGCTGGACAAGGTGCTGGAGGTGCTGGAGGTCGAAGCGGGCGGCATCCTTCTTGTGGAACCGGACAGGGAGACAATGATGCTACGCACGCATCGCGGCCTCTCGGACGAGTTCGCGCGAAACACTCGGCGTATCCGGTTGGGCGAGGGGATTTCTGGCCGCGCCGCCGCCGAGCGCCGGCCGGTCGCCCTCAATATGCCAGACTATCCCACCGAGCGGCTGGCCCCGTTCATCGTCCGCGAGGGTTTTCAGACGCTTGCCAGCACGCCACTTGTTTCGGGCGGCGAACTGGTTGGCGCGCTGAACGTGGGCACGCGCCGACGGCACGCCTTTCCGCCGGAAGAACTGGAACTACTGGAATCCATCGGTCGGCAACTGGGCGGCGCTGTGGCCAACGCCCGGCTGCACGCGGACACGCGGCGGCAGGCGACGCAACTGGGGCTTTTATATGACGCCGGACTGACGATCAACCGCGAGCTTGATCCGCGCCTGCAATTGGAATTCCTGTGCAAGATCGCCATGACTGCGGTGCATGCCGACCGCGCCGAATTCTTCCGTTGCGACGCGGCGGGCGGCCAAATGCGATTCGAAATCAGCGTCGGTTACAGCGAAGAGACACAAAAGGCTTTGAGCAGGTTAACTTTCCCGCTGGATGAAGCGCGCGGGCTGGTCGGCTGGGTTGCCCAGAATCGCCTGCCAGTTTATCTGCCGGATGTGTCCGCCGATCCGCGCTGGATCACAATTGATTCTGAGATTCGCTCGGCGCTGTGGGTGCCCGTCCTCCACGAAAAAGAGCTACTCGGCACGCTCGGCGTGTCAAGCGCGCGCGTCAATGCCTTTACGCCGCACGATGAGCGGTTACTTGTGCTCTTTGCCAATCAGGTCGCCGTGGCGATGGAGAACACGCGGCTGTTCGAGGCCACTCAGCATGAACTCGTCGAGCGCAAGCGGGCGGAGGAGGCCCTGCACACTTCCGAGCAGGAGTACCGCACGCTGGTGGAGAACGCCACCGAACTGATCTGGACGATGGACACCGAGGGGCGCTTCACCTTCGGCAACCGGCGGTCCGAAGAGGTCAGCGGCCACAAATTAACAGATTGGATCGGCAAGAGTTTCGCCCCGGTTATTGCGCCGCCGGAGGACTTGCCGCGCATCCAGCAGATCGTTCTCGACACCCTCGCCGGGAAACCGCAGAGTTATGAGGTAGGCATTTTCCGCGCCGACGGCAGTATCTTATCTCTCTCGGTCAATACCACGCCGCTGTACCGTGACGGGCAGGTGGTCGGCGCTATCAGTTTCGGACGAGATGTCACGGCGCAGAAGGCAACCGAGGCCGCGCTGGCACAGCGCATGACCGAACTCTCCGCGCTCTTCGAGTTGAGCGGCGCGTTGCGCGGCGTCGAAGGCGTTGAGCACATGCTCCCGATCATTGTTCAGAAGGCCGTTGAGGCCTGCCGCGCCGACTGCGGCAACGTGTTATTGCTGGACGAAAGCGGCGAGACGCTCGTTTGCCGCTATGGAACGGGCGCGCGGCAAGCCCTGGTGGGTGCGCGCCTGCGGCTGGGTCAGGGCATTTCTGGCCGGGTGGCGCAGAGCGGCGCGCCGCACCTCAGCCCCGACTTCCAGCATGATCCCCTGCTCACCTTTGAAATTGCTATGACCACGCGCCTGCCCGAAATCGCCAGCGACATCTGCGTCCCGCTGCGTGTCGGCGAGCAGGTGGTGGGCGCGATGCACGTCAGCACTTACACGCCCCGGACTTGCGCCGAGACCGAGTTTCGCCTGCTCACCGCCATCGCCGACATGGCCGCCAATGCTCTCCGCCGCGCCAGCCTCTTCGAACAGTTGGAGCACCGCGTACACGAACTTTCTGCTCTTTTCGACATGAACAAGATGGTCACCGCCACTTTGCGCATTGAGGACGTTCTGGCGTTTGTCGTCGGCGCGGTGACCGGCGTCGCGCGCGCCGAGGGGGGCTATATTTTCCTCTGGGACGAGCGGGAGGAGCGGCTGGTGCTGCGCGCGTCGCAGGGGTTCCTCGCCGAGGACGTAGGACGTATAAAGTATCGTCTGGGCGAGGGGCTGGCCGGCTGGGCCTTTCTGGAGAGCCAAACCGTCAACATCCCCGATTTGGCCGCCGACCCCCGTTGGAAACGGGAACCTGAACACGAGGCCCCGCTCCCTTCAGGTCGGGCCAACAATGCGCTGGTCGTCCCGCTGCTCGTCGGGAAAAAAGCGTTGGGCGTATTGGGAGTGATCAACAAAACCGGCGCGCCGGCCCCTTCGACGGAGTTTACAGTCGGCGACGAATCGCTCCTCACTACGCTGGCCGGACAGACCGCCACCGCCATTGAGAATGCCCGCCTGTACGAGGACGTTCGCGGCCTCTCGGTCGCCGCCATTCGCTCACTAACGGCGGCGATTGACGCCCGCGATCCATACACGGGCGGGAATTCGGACGACGTGGCGCATCTGGCAGTGCAGCTCGCCCGCGAACTGGGCTGGAGCGGCGCGGATTTGGAAATGATGGAGTTCGCCGCCCTGCTGCACGACGTGGGCAAAATTGCCGTGCCTGACGCGGTGCTGAGGAAAACCACGCCGCTGACTCCCGACGAATGGAATATCATTCGTCTGCACCCCTATCATAGCGCGCAGATTGTCAAGCCAATCGAGCCGCTGCAGCGCATCGTCTCTTGGATCTATCACCATCAAGAACGATGGGATGGGACAGGCTACCCGGACGGGTTGAAAGGCGAAGCCATCCCGCTCGCGTCGCGCATCATTGCTGTAGTGGATGCCTTCAACGCCATGACCACCAACCGGCCCTATCGCAGAACCAAGAGCCGGGAGGAGGCCATCGGCGAACTGCGACGTTGTGCCGGCACGCACTTCGACCCGCAGGTTGTGGATGTGTTTTTGCGAGAGGCAGGGGGGTGAAGCGGTTGGCCGCCCGCGAGGACGCGGACGCTTTGCGCGCTGATTTTCGCGGATGAAAAATAAAATCTGCGTTTATCTGCGCGCTTTGCGTCTGCGTCCCAATTCCCGTTAAAGCCGGGAGACCCGACAAGCCCTAATGACTGCTGACGGTATCGCTTTCTCCCCACGCCTTCACAAACTCCTCCGGCTCCACTCCCAGCGCATCCGCCACCCGGTTGATGTAATTGAAGTAGCCGATCACTTGAACGGCGTCGTGAATCGCCCGGTCATCCAGGCCGTGGGCGCGTAGCCCGTCCAAATCGGCGGGAGTCATGTTTCGCGGCTCGTGGGTCAGCTTGGCCGCAAACTCACACAGGGCGCGGTCAACGTCGTTCAGCGGCGCGGTTCGCCAGTCGCGGGCGACGGCCTGAACGTAAGCATCCGCCTCAGTCGCCTCCGTCACCTTTCCGACCTCAGCCCGGAGGTCGTGCGCGTGCGAGCGTGTTCAGTAGAGGCAGTGATTCTCGGCGGAGACGACGGTTGCCAGCATCTCGCGCTGGGCGCGGGTGAGCGGCGACTCGCCCATCATCAGCGTCGCGTAAAAGCCGATGCTGTCGCGCATAGTTCTGGCGTTCAACGACATGATGTGAACGATATTCCAAACTCGACCGGCGCGCTTGAGGGCCGCATCAAACTGCGCCTTGAGCAGGCCGGTTGCTTCTTCGATGGGAATTTGTTTTATCCAGGGCATAGGCGGGACGCGGATTTTCGCGGACACTTGCACCGGAACGCAAGTGCAGGTGTGAACACGGATACGAATCAAAAAGCAAATCCGAGTTTATCTGCGTTCATCCGCGTCCTATATTATGGCTTCTCAATCGTAATCTGCTTCGGGTCAACGCGGTTGTTGATGTTGGAGATGCCGACGGCTTCGTGGATCAGCCCGGCCCAAAAGTATTGCGGGTTGCGGCGGTCAATCACTTCCGTCAGCGTAATGCCGCCAGTGACCACCGCCCGCTGGTTCGGCAACAAGTAGTAATGCACCTGCCCGCTCTCGTCGGCGATCGGCGTGAGAGACTCCGGCGTGCCCAGCCCCCAGCGCCAGGGATAGTCGCGGATGCAGGCATCGCAGTCAATGCCGATCCGCCACGCGCCGTCCTCTTCAAAGAAGCCCAGCGTGTTTGAATTTTCTTCCTGCTGATACACCGTGCCCGACCACGGCCCAAAGGTGCGAATGGGCGCCGAGCCGTAATTCTCGACCGTCACCGTGAAAAATAACGTCTGGCCGATCACGACCGTGCTGGACGAGAACTGCACGTCACCCTGATAAATTTCGGCGAAGGGGCGGCCGCCATCTTTAATGGTCAGCGTTGTCTCGGTCATCACCTTTTGGCCGATGGCGTCCTCGGCCTCGGCCCGCACCGTGTACGTGCCGTCAGGCGGCGGGTTGGTGCCGTTATCAATGCCGCCATCGTAATCGTAAACGTGCAAGCCGGCTCGGCCTGGCAGAAGCGACGTGGACGCTTCGGGGATGAAGTAGGTTGATCCGTCCGCGCCGATGAGAGTCATGTGCAAACCGTTGTCGGGAATCTCTTTGGCCAGCCAGACGTTGATCGTTGCCCGATCCGACAAGCCGTCCTGGTTGGGCGTGAACGTGGCCGGGCTGGCGGTGAGACTCAGAAGCTCGGGCAGGGATGTGTCGGCGGCTTCCACGTTGAGCGTCCCGGTGACTTCGCCGGTCTGGCCGTCGTCTCCGGTGGCGGCGATGGCCCAGGTGTAACTTCCGTTCGGCAGAACCCGCTTCAGCACCGTGCCCGAAACCAGATCAGAGCGGGTGACGAATCCATCCACGATTCCGGAGAACAACAACGAGTGCTCGCCCGAATCGCGCGGATTGTCGTCGCGAAAGTTGTAACGTTTGCCTTGCGCGTCGAGGAAATAGATGGCGACCGAGGCCGGGCGGCGCAGGCGATAGGTGATGCGGGCGATGTCGTCCACGCCGTCGGCGTTGGGTGAAATGGTGGCGTGGCTAAATTGCGCCGACTCGATGAGCGGCCCCGACGGGCGCAGAACGACCCAGGCAACGCCGAGCAGGGCGGCGACGACGACAATGGCAATGAGAGTGGTGAGAATTGGATTGAGACGCATAGGACTATTTTACAACGACCGCCCCAATTGTCGCCGGGCCGCGTTCACCTGCCGCCCCGGTCAGCGTGTTGTAGAGGCCAATTTGCAGGGTGTAAGTTCCCGCAGGCAAGTCGGGCGGGATGAGGAGGCCGCGCAGTTCAGTGTAAGTTTGGCCGGCCTGCCAATCGGTGACAAAGCTCAAGCCGTTGTCCGGCTCGGAGTCGCGGCCAAAGGCCAACGAACCGTCGGCGGCCAGCCCGTGAAGAAAAATGGTGGCGCGATCAGAGATGGCGTTCGCCGCCGTCCAAGTCAGTCGAATTGCCAACGCGTCGCCCGGCGCAAGTTCGGCGTTGACCTGTTGTGTCGTCAGCCGCAAGCCGTTGGCAAATTCAAATTCAATAGGGTCGCCAGAGGCAGGCATTGGCTCAAGCACAAACAGCGCCACGTGCCCCAACCCGATCCATTGATCATAGACCAGCGCCGCGCGCTCACCCAGCCAGCGCCCGGCCATGTTGCGGACATCGAACTGATCCACTTGATAATCCAACAACCAGACGCGCCCTTCGCCGGAAGCAATGACATTCATCTCCGGATCGAGCGACTGAGGCGTGAAGAAGCCGAGAGTGTAATTGGGGCGCGGGGAGTGCGGCAGGTAAGCGTCGAGGTATCCGGGAATCCAGCCCCAGGTGTAAATGGCGGCGTCCCCGGCGTGCACCAGCGGGCGTAGTGTTGAGGCGAGAGGCCGCCAGTCCTCAGCCGGGTCGCCGGGAGCGGTGTAGTGAGCGTTGAGAGTCGGACTCCACAAAGCAATGCACAAGGCGCAATTCACAATGAGCAGTGCTGGAGGCGAGAGACGGACGACGCGCGATAAGCGATTTGCAATATGCGATATGCCGCTGGCGACAAGGATGAGAATGGCCGGAACGGTGTAGAGGACGAAGCGGGGGAAGAAAAACTGGTGGTAAGAGTTGAGGGCAAAGCCGAAAAGGATGGGCAGGAGGATCCAGGAGAGCAAGCCCCAAAACCCGAAACCCAAATCCCACGCGAAGCGTCCATGCGAAGCATCCAATAACCAATAACCAATTACTGCTAACCCAACAACCACCCCCGCCGTCACCCACGCCCACCCGCCGCTCGCCGTCGGCCCTTGTGTGAGTTCGAGCAGGTGCTGGCCGAAGAACTGCGCCGGGCCGTTCAGACCAATGAAGTCGCCGGTCTCGCCGCGAATGACGGCGCTGGTTCCGCCGAAGGTGAGGATGACGAACGGCAGAAGCGCGGCGGCGACGAGGGCTTGAGCGCCAATCTGCGAAGTCCAGTGTTGGAGCCAGTGCCGCTTATTGCCGCGCCAGCTTCGCAACGTGAGCGCCGCCGTCCACAGGTTTTCGACGACGAGGAGGAAGGCGGCGATGTAGTGCGCGCCGACGAGGAGCAGGAGCATGAGGCTCCAGGCCAGCCACCATATGAATTGTCGGCGGGGCGGAGGAGCAGGGGGGCGGGGGTGAAGATTGAGCCACAACAACACCGAAGCTGTTCCGGCCATTGCCACCAGGCTGTAACCTTTTGCTTCCTGCGAGTAGTAGATGAGGATGGGCGAGGCCGCGCACAGAGCCATTGCAACCAGCGCCGTCTCTCGCGGAAACTTGAGTTTGCGGGCGAGGCGATAAACGATGGCGACGAGGACAACGCCGGGCAGAACCGAGAATAGCCGGGCCGTGAACGCTGACCAGCCGACGAGGTTGAGCCAGACTCCCAGCAGAATCCGGTAGACCGGCGGGTTGGTGTCGGCCAGGGTGGCGGCCATTTGGGCGTTGTTGGCGTAACTCATCCGGGCGAAGAACAGACTCAATCCTTCGTCCCACCATAGCGCGCGGAAGTCGAGATGGTGAAGGCGGAGGAGGGTGGCTGAAAGAAGGATGAAGGTGGGGAGGGCGAAGTGGCGTAGGCGCATAAATGATAGGCACAGCCCGCGAAAAGCACCCGAACGACAAACGTCAGGCACAGCCCGCGAATAACACGCGAACGACAAACTTCAAGCTACTTTGACGCTTGTCGTTTGACGACCTCCTGCATTGTAACCCAAGAGTGGTAGAATCCCGGCTCGTCAAACAATGGACTACCAGCAAACGCTCGATTACATCTACAGTTTTGTTGATTACGGCCTCAAGTCGCGCTACAAGTATTCGCCGGAGACATTCGATTTAACGCGCATGCGGACGGTGCTGGCCCGGCTGGGCGACCCGCAACGAAAACTGCCCTCGGTTCACGTGGCAGGCACCAAAGGCAAAGGGTCGGTGGCGGCCATGGCGGCCTCGGTGTTGCAGGCGGCGGGTTACAAAGCCGGCCTCTATACTTCGCCGCACCTGCACGATTTCTGCGAGCGCATTCAGTTTGACGGCGAGCCGATCCCGCCGGAGGCGCTGGCGGCCCTGACCACCGAACTTAGGCCCCTGTTTGACTCAGCGGCGGACATCACCACCTTTGAGATTACGACGGCGCTGGCCCACGAGTGGTTTGCCCGCCAACACGCCGACTTCGCCGTGTTTGAAGTTGGCCTGGGCGGGCGGCTGGATGCGACGAACGTGTTGTATCCCAATGTGTGCGCCATCACTTCGATCAGCTACGATCACACCCAATTGCTTGGCAAGACTCTGCGCGAGATCGCCGAAGAGAAGGCCGGCATCATCAAGCCCGGCGCGCCGGTGGTGTCGGCCCCTCAGCAGGATGAGGCCGCCGAACGAATCGTGGCGATTGCCCACGAGCGCGGGGCGCGGCTATGCCTGCTGGGCCGCGACTGGTTTGTCGAGCGTGACGGCTTTTCACTGGCCAGCCAGCGATTTGAAATTTGGCGCGAGGGTGGGCCGCGCCGCGAGTTTGAGATACCGCTGCTTGGCGCGCACCAGGTGGACAACGCGGCGGTGGTCGTGGCGCTGATCGAGGAGTTGCGCGGGCAGGGCTTTGCCATTTCAGAAGAGGCGATTAGCCGGGGACTGGCGCAGGTGAACTGGCCGGGCCGTTTTGAAATCTTCCGGATCGGCGGCAAAACGGTGGTGCTCGATTGCGCTCACAACCGCGACTCGGCGGCCAAGCTTGTGGCAACTCTGAAAGAAAACTTCCCCGGCGCGCGCCCGGTTTTGATCTTCGGCGCTTCGAATGACAAAGACATCAGCGGCATGTTGGCCGAGCTGTTGCCAATGACGGCGCAGGTGATCGTGGCCCAGGCCGATCATCCCCGGGCCAGCGACGCGGCGCAACTGGCCGACGACATCCGCGCCGCCGGAGTTGCGCTTTTGGTCAATATCGCTCATACTGTGCCGCAGGCTTTGGCCGAGGCTCAACGCAGTTCCGAACCCTTAATTCTGGTCACCGGCAGTATCTTTTTGGTGGCCGAAGTGCGAGCAAAACTCAACTCGATTTTGGATTTTTGATTTTAGATTGTGGATTCCTCTGCTACAATCCAAAACCCAAAATCCCAAATCTAAAATTCAATGCGAGATCAGAATTCCGAGTTTGACGATTTTGAAGACGATATGCCCGACTGGCTGATGCACGCCGAGTTCGCCGAGTCGATGCGCAACCGCGCCGAAGAATTGGCCGACGTGCCCGAAGCGGCCCTGGACGACGAGGGGCTGATCGAATGCCCGGCCCTGCCTTTGCGCGACATGGTGCTCTTCCCGCGCATGATCACTCCGCTGTTGGTGGGCCGCGAAAAGTCGCTGGCCGCCGTGGCCGCCGCCAACGCCAACCGCGAAACCGTCATTGCCCTCACCCAACTTGACCCGGAAGTCATCGATCCTGAAGCCGACGATCTTTACACCATCGGCTCCGAGGTGGCGGTTGGCCGCACGTTGAGGATGCCGGACGGCACGACCTCGGTGCTGGCTCAGGGACGGCGGCGGGTGGAAGTCGTCGAGTTCACCCAGATCGAGCCATACTATCGAGTCAAGGCTCGGGTCATTTTTGAGTCGGTTACAAAGTCACGCGAGACCGAGGCCCTGATGCGGGCGGTGCTGGAACTGTTCAAGCGGGTCGTCAACCTCAACCGCAGTATCCCGGAAGAAGCCTACGTCTACGCTATGAACGTGGACGAGCCGGGTTGGCTGGCCGACATGATCACCTACACCGTCAACCTGAGCGTGGCCGAGAGCCAGACGATTCTCGAAACCGTCAATCCGCTGGCGCGTTTGCAGCGGGTGAGCATTCTGCTGGGCAAAGAACTCGACGTGCTGGAGCTTGAGGATCAGATCACGTCGCAGGTGCAGTCGGAGGTGGACAAGTCTCAGCGCGAGTATTATTTGCGCGAGAAGATCAAAGCCATCCAGACGGAACTGGGCGAGGGCGACCTGTGGACGCAGGAGCTGAACGAACTCAAGGAAAAGATTGCGGCGGCGGGCTTGCCCGATGAAGTGAACAGAGTGGCGCTGAAGGAAGTGGAACGGCTTCAGCAAATGCAACCCATGTCGCCGGAGACGGGCATGATTCGCGCCTACCTCGACTGGCTGGCCGAGCTGCCCTGGTGGAAACGGACCGACGACAACTTGAATCTGGCCCACGCCAAAACGATTCTGGATAATCAGCACTTTGGTTTGCCCAAAGCCAAAGACCGGATTCTGGAATACATGGCCGTGCGCTCGCTGGCGAAGGATCGGGTGCGTTCGCCCATCTTGTGTTTCGTCGGGCCGCCCGGCACTGGTAAAACTTCTCTGGGCAAATCCATCGCCGAAGCGCTGGGCCGCAAGTTTGCGCGGGTGTCGCTGGGCGGCGTGCGCGACGAGGCCGAAATTCGCGGCCATCGCCGGACGTACATCGGCGCCCTGCCGGGCCGCATCATTCAAACCATGCGCCGCGCCGGAACCGCCAACCCGCTATTCATGCTCGACGAGATTGACAAGATGAGCCAGGACTTCCGGGGCGACCCGGCCTCGGCCCTGCTCGAGGTGCTTGACCCTGAACAGAACCACGCCTTCCTCGACCACTATCTCGACGTGCCGTTCGATCTCTCGAAGGTCATGTTCATCACCACGGCCAATTATCTGGGGGCGCTTCCCCCGGCGTTGCAGGATCGGCTGGAAGTGATCGAGTTCTCCGGCTACGTCGAAGAAGAGAAACTGGAGATCGCCCGCCGCTTCATCATTCCCCGCCAGGTTGAAGAGAACGGGTTGGCCGACACCGGCTTTGAGTTTAACGACCGAGTGCTAAAAACGGTGATGCGCGAGTACACTTACGAAGCCGGGGTGCGCAACCTGGAGCGCGAGGTGGCCAACCTGTGCCGCAAGCTGGCGCGACGCAAGGCCGAAGGCAAGCCGTTGCCCAGGCGAGTGACGCCGGCCAGCCTGCACAAGTATCTTGGCCCGCCTCAGTACACGCCGCCCGAGTCCGACCGGGCTGACGAGGTGGGCGTGGCCACCGGCATGGCCTGGACGGAAGCCGGCGGCGACACCATGCCGGTTGAAGTGACGCTGATGAGGGGCAAGGGCAACATGCAAGTCACCGGCCAGGTCGGCGAAGTGATGCAAGAGTCGGCCCAGGCCGCGCTCTCGTACCTGCGCTCGCGGGCCAGGGCGCTCGACATTGACGAGAACCGCTTCGAGAAGACCGACGTTCACATTCACGTCCCGGAAGGCGCGATTCCCAAAGACGGCCCCTCGGCAGGCATCACCCTGGCCGCCGCCCTCATCTCGGCTTTCACCGGGCGCAAGGTGCGGCGCGACGTGGCGATGACGGGCGAGATCACGTTGCGTGGCCGCGTCCTGCCGGTGGGCGGCGTCAAAGAGAAGGTGCTGGCCGCGCACCGGGCCGGGTTCAAGTTGGTGATCTTGCCACGCAAGAATGACAAGGACCTGATTGACGTGCCCAAGAATGTGCGGCGCGATTTGAAGATCGTGCCTGCCGAGCGCATGGACGACGTGGTGGCCGCCGCCCTGTTCCCGCCCCTGGTTCGCCGGGGCCGCGTTGAGGCCCACAAGGCCAAACGCTCCCTCAAACACAAGCCGCGCCCGGCGGCGCGAACGGTGGTGAACTGAAAGAGCAAAGACGCAATTCGATGGCTGGCCGACCGACGGTGGCTGCCGACCTGAGCCGGAGACGATCTCGTACACGGCGCGCCGCATGAATCCTTAATCGTTGGGCCGCTCGTCAAGTGTCACTGAGGGAATCACCGTTCACTGATTGCATAACCACCAAATTGCGTTGCAAAGGAGCTTTGCTTTTATGGCAGACGAACTAAGAAAAACTCCCGTTCAAGAAAAAGCGGAATTGACCAAGCGAAAAATCGAAGATGCCATACAGTACACATCTGCCACGAAACGCGCTAACCGGCGAAACGCTTCCTTTATCAAAGTATTTACTATCTTCTTGTCAGGCACCGCTACTGTGGTATTGGGTCTCCAAATCACAGGATTGGAAAAGTGGTTCAAAGATATTGCCTTTGTTTTCTCTACTTTAATTACCTTGTTTGCGGCCTTAGAGCCATATTTCAATTACCGAGCATTGTGGGTAGAACATGAACTTGCTCTATCCCGTTTTTATCGGCTTCGAGATGAACTGGAATACTACGTGGCTGGAACTGAGTTGGATAAACTGAGCGAAGAAAAGCTTAACGAGTTTTACAAGCGATACCAAGAAATATGGAACGAACTCAGTACGGCTTGGATACAGCATCGCAAAAAGGAACAGTCGTAGATTCTCCATCAAACGTCTATGGCATAAATCAGCGACAGGCTTTATAAATATGGGTGCGGCCCAACACTGCATGAACCCGACGAGTGCCACTAACGCGTAAATCATAGTCGGCTGGAATGCCCCGCACTTGCGGGTTATGCTGGCCGTTGGGCGCGTTAAACACGCGGCAATTGATTAGACAAATACTTGTAGCACAAATGGATGATAGTTCTTGGTTGAATCGGATTGGTATTACTCTCAACTTCCTTGCAGGTTTCATGCTCGCGCCCGAATTGATTGGACTCGAACGGCTCAACCGGATAGAAATTGGTCTCGAGACAGTTTTTCGGAACTCGCAGATTTTTCTCAATGGCATTCGTGAAAGAATAGAACTCGAAACGCCAAGTTTTGCGAACCTTTTGCTTCGACTACTTACGGCAATTGCTATTATTCTCATCGTAATCTGGTCAATTTTTTCCCGTAACTATTACATCATCGTTACGGCCCTTGTGCTCTTGTATTGCGCGTTGGTTTTGGTCAATCTTCTATTGATGAACCTGTTGATGCGCGTGCCAGCGGCTCTCAAAGCCAGCAAGGAAAGCCACCAAAACATTCTCGGCAAGATATTGCTATTCTTGCAAGTCTTCGGAAGTCAGCGCATCTCGCTTTGGCGTACTATCCGAACAATCCACGTCGCCCTACTTATTACTCCATTTTACTGGCTACCCTTGTCGCCTCAAGTGGTTTCTTTTCTTGTGTTGAAACTTCTAGTCGCGCCACTGCTGGTAATAATTCTGCTTCTCCCTATTAAGATAATAGGCTTCGCAATAAGCAGGCTGGAAGGTGAAGAAATAGTGCGCGCATTTGTCGTATGGTGGGGAGTCACTTTCTTTATCATAGGCAATATGCTTCAACTAATTGCAACTTTCTGAACATTGGGTTTGCGCCTAAGTTATGGTTGGCAGAGGGATCGCTCTCTGCCGCCACTTCTCCCCTTCGGGCCGTGCGTGAGACCCTTCGGCAAGCTCAGGGCAGGCTTTCGCCTCACACGGCTCTTCAGTCAACGGGTCTTTGTCCATAGATACGACGCTCCGGCGTGAATCAAATCATGGCAGTGACCATGCACCAGCGCCAGATTGGTATAGGCGTTGTTAGTGCGGTTGCGGTCTCGATGGTGAACTTCGAGAATACCTAAAGTGTCTGGCGTTGCCCGCCCCGCGGCTGATGCTGGTCGTTGGGCCGCTAAAACAGGTGCTCGAATCAGGACAGTCATCAATGCCACAGACTATCGCCCAAACGGCAAAGGGTCCGATTGAATACCGCCTCGAAGGCAGCGGGCCGACTGTTCTTGTCTTGATGGGCGGGCACTGCAGCCGCGAGAGTCGGCTTTCACACGAACAATTGACAGAGTATGGTTTCTCAGTTCTGACGCCCTCACGTCCTGGCTATGACGACACCCCCTCTGACGTGGGCAGAACAGCACAAGAAGCGGCGGATGCACTCGCCGCTTTGCTCGATACGCTTCAAATTCCTGCAGTCGATGTGATTGGTATTTCCGCCGCCGGCCCAACCGCGCTGGCATTCACGCAACGGCACCCGAACCGGACGCGCAAACTGATCCTGGAGTCTGCAATGGCGACGGATTGGGATGAGCAAACCAAGCGGCGCTCACGCCTAGTATTTGGACGCGTCGAAAAGATCACTTGGGTAGCCATGCACATGATGGTGAAACTCTTTCCAACCATGGTGATCAAAGCCTTGATGCATGATCTAACTGTTCTCAATGTTGACGCGGTCGTTAAGCGGCTCAGCCCACGCGACTTGGCCTTTATCACACGTATGATCCAAACGTCCCAGTCAGGAACGGGGTTTATGAATGACATTGAACACCGGGTGACGGACTTGGCTGCAATTACCAAGCCGGTTTTAGTCATGTATTCGCCCAATGACAAAACCGTGTCACCGAAGAACGCCCGGCGAGTGGCTAACGACGTGGCGACTTGTGAACTTTACGAAGTGGCGTCAGAGACTCACCTGATCTGGATTGGCCCGTCGGCGAATGATGTATGGCGAAAGCGGCTATCTTTTCTCAGGTCATAATCTGACTATGCCTGCTGAACCGTAACAGGCGGCCCAACCCTGCATGCAGCGGATTTGGCTTCGCCCTCCGTTCCGCTGACGCCTGCCGTTGGGCGCTCCATAGGCCATCATGCTGACCATCAACATTGACACCGCCCGTCGCTTCATCCTCGGCAAGCAGGGCTTGTGGCCCGGGCGGCGCTGGCGCGGCCTCAAGGGCACGGAGCAGGCCATGCGCGCGATGGAGTACCTGCAACTCGACCCGTTGCAAATCATCGCTCGCAGCCATGACATTACACTGCACAGCCGCGTGCTCGATTACCGGCCCGGCATGTGGGAGGATGTGGCCTACCAGAAGCGCAAGTTCTTTGACTGGGGTGGTTGGCTGGCTACCCGACCGATGGACGAACTGCCGTACTGGCGCGTGGTCATGCGCCGCGAGCGGGATCGTGGGCCTGATGTTGACACGCGAATCCACAAAATGGCCCGCGACCACGCCGAGGCCATCGTCGAAATGCGAACCATTTTGCACGAGCGCGGCATCGTGAACAACCGCGACTTCGAGATGGCAACGCGGACACGGACGCAAAGTTATCGCGGGCGCAAGGACAGCACGTTAGCTTTGTATTATTTGTGGCGCACCGGAGAAGTGATGACGCACCACCGCGAGAACTTCGAGCGCGTATACGCACTCACGGAAGCGGTCGCGCCGGCGCATCTCATTCGCGAAAGCGACGAGGCCGAAGCGGACCGCTTCTTGATCAAAAAGGAGGTCAGCTTCTCCGGCCTGTCGCGGCTAAACCGCACGAGTGATTCGTGGCAACGCGGCGTGCCATTTAGCAAAGCCAAGCAGATACTCGAGGCGATGTTGGCTGACGGCGACATCATCGAGGTACAGGTGGAGGGCTGGAAGGCGGTGCATTACGCGCTCAATAGCGACGCCAAGGTGCTACACGATTTGAGTGCCGGGCGCGTGCCGAAGGCGTGGACGCCGTTGGAGACGACCACGACTGAAGAGGTCGTCTTTCTCGCACCGCTCGATCACGTCAGCGCACGCGGGCGAGCCAAAGTTTTATTCGGCTTCGACTACGTGTGGGAGGTGTACAAGCCAAAGCACCAGCGCCGGTTCGGCTACTACACATTGCCGATTTTGTGGGGCGACCGGCTCGTCGCGCGATTCGACAGCAAACTCGACCGGACGACCAACACGTTCGTCATCCTGGGCTTGTGGTTGGAGGGTAAGGCCCTCGGCAAAGATGAGGCATTTGCGGAGGCATTGGCTTGCGGGTTTTCGCGCTTCGTCACTTTTCTCGGTGCAAGCAAGCTGGATGCAAAGGCGATTCGCGAGCCGCTGCTGCGCCGACGCGCATGCTCGTCATGAGTGTCTCTCGATACTCTGTTTTCCCAAAAGAGGGTCGCTATCTTGTGCCCATTAAAAAGAGCGTTCAAAAATCGGAAAATCTTGGCGTAGGCGTCAGTGTGGTTATTCAGGTCGAAGTTGCTTAAAGACCAAAATATTTAGCCCTCAACAAAAACCTTCCCCAACGATTCCAGTGCGCTAACCAACTGCTCGCGCCACGCTTCGCGGTTTCGCGCCTCATCTGAAGCGCGAGGCAACCAGGCCTTGCCTTTGCTCATGCGCGTGCCGGGGCCGAGCGCGCCGCTCACGCTGGCCCGGCCTTCGTCGCTTTCCCACAACCGGCTTCGCAAGACAATCTGCCCGTCTTCGCTGGCAACGCCTTCAATGCCGGCTTTGTAGGCCAATAGTTTGACGCGAATCAAAAACAACAAACTCTCCACCGGCCTCGGCGGTTGCCCAAACCGGTCGGCCAGTTCCGCCGCGATCTCGTCCAGTCCCGCTTCATCTTTGATCTCGGCCAGCCGCCGGTAAAGTTTCAAGCGCAAACTCCGGTCGGGCACATAATCCGACGGAATGGAAGCCGGGAGGGGCAGGTCTACGGTGGTCAGGCTGAGGTCGAAGTCGAGCGGCTTGTCTCTGCCGTTGGCGCGGCCGCCGGCTTTGAGTTGCTTGACAGCCTGGGCCAACAGCCGGGTGTAAAGGTGAAAGCCGACGGCGGCGATTTGGCCGTGCTGGCGCGGCCCCAGAATGTCGCCCGCGCCCCGCATCTCCAGATCGCGCATGGCAATGCTGTAGCCCGCGCCCAGTTCGGTTTGCTCGGCAATGGTTTCGAGCCGCTGGCGGCCCTCGGGCGTCATGCGGTGGTGCTTGTCGTGGAAGAAGTAGGCGTAAGCGCGGTTGGCCCCGCGCCCCACGCGCCCGCGAAGTTGGTAGAGCTGGGCCAGGCCAAACGTGTCGGCCCGATCCACGATCAGGGTGTTGGCGTTGGGGATGTCGAGGCCACTTTCGATGATGGACGTGCAGAGCAGAACGTCTATCTCGTCCTGGGTGAAAGCCGTCATGGCCCGTTCAAGTTCGTGTTCGTTCATCTGGCCGTGGCCGACGCCGAGGCGGGCCTCCGGCACGAGCTTCTCCAGTTTGTGTTTGACGATGTTGATGGACTGCACCCGGTTGTGGACGAAGAAGATTTGCCCACCGCGATCCAGTTCGCGCAGAATGGCCTGGCGCACGGCGCGCTCGTTGTAGGGGCCGACGTGAGTGATGATCGGCAAACGCTCGTCGGGCGGGGTGTTGATCATGCTGATGTCGCGGAGGCCGGCCAAACTCATGTAAAGCGTTCGCGGGATGGGGGTGGCCGTCAACGTCAGCACGTCCACTTCCGTCCGCATCTGCTTGAGCCGCTCTTTGTGAGTCACGCCGAAGCGTTGCTCTTCGTCAATGACCAGCAGGCCCATGTCTTTGAACTGCACATCTTTGGAGATCAGACGGTGGGTGCCGATGACGATGTCCACCTGGCCGACGGCCAGCCCTTCGATGATCTTTTCCTGTTCGGCGTGAGAGCGGAAGCGGGAGAGCATTTCCACTTTCACCGGGTAGGCCGCCAGCCGCTGGGCGAAGGTGTTGTAGTGTTGCTGGGCCAGCACGGTGGTTGGCACCAGCACGGCCACCTGCGTTCCGTCGTTGACGGCTTTGAAGGCGGCGCGCAGGGCCACTTCGGTTTTGCCGTAGCCCACGTCGCCGCAGATCAGGCGATCCATCGGACGTGGACGTTCCATGTCGGTCTTCACGGCGGCGATAGCCTTGAGCTGGTCGTCGGTTTCAATGTAGCCGAACGAGGCCTCAAGTTCCTTCTGCCAGTTGTTGTCGGCGCTGAAGGCCCGGCCCGGCGCAAGTTCGCGTTTGGCGTAAAGCTCCAACAGTTCGCTGGCCACCTGCTCGGCGGCTTGCTGGGCGCGGGTTCGGGTGTTGATCCATTCCGACGTGCCCAGGCGCGAGAGGGCGGGTTCACTTTCGTCGGAGCCGATGTACTTGGTGAGCCGGTCGGCCTGAATGATGGGGACAAAGAGATCGTCGCCGCCGTCGTATTGAAGGTGAATGTATTCGCGCTCACTGTTTTCGATGGAGCGCTTGACTAGGCCCAGGTAACGGCCAATGCCGTAATCAATGTGGACGACGAAATCGCCGGGGTTGAAGTCGGCGTAAGCATAAGCGGCCTCGGGCGTTTCGGCGCGCTCGGTCGCAGTGCGGCGGCGGCGCGGCTCGGGCCTGGCCCAGCCGAAGATTTCGGAGTCGGTTAGAAGCTGGAAGTTAGAAGTTGGAAGTTGGAGGGTGAAGCCGTCGGCGAGTGTGCCCTGGACAAAGGTGACGGGCGCAAGTTCAGTGAGGTCTTCGACGGGGACAAGCGGCTCGTTGTGTTCGTTCCACAGTTCGGCCAGGCGGGCGGCCTGACGGGTGACGACGATTGCTGATTGCTGATTGCCGATTGTGGATTGGAGATGATCGAGGACTTGTTTGACCTGGCCGCCGAAGCGGGGGCCGGGGGAGAAATGATCGCCCAGGGAAACCGAATCGGCGGTTGCCACTTCATCTTCCAGCCGCCCCAGGTGGATCAACGGCAGGCGGGTGAGATCGTCTTGCAAGTCCGACCAGGAGAGATTGGGCGCAGGGAAGTCGCGGGTGATGAGGCCGGAGTCAATCGCGTCGGCGCGAAGTTCGAGGGCCTGCGTTTCGAGTTCGTTGACGGTGTCGGCGAGCGCGCTCCAGTCGTCCACGAAGACGAGGGTGTTATCGGGCAGATAGTCGAACAAGCTGGCCGAGGCGGTGTGCAATAGCGGCAGATAGTATTCGATGGCGGGGAAGGCGACGCCTTGCGCCAAACGCTCAAAGTCGGCGGCCAGGTCGGACTCCGGGTTGGCCGCCAACCCGGAGAGAGGCGGCCCGTTCTTAGGCAAGGCTTCTCGCGCCGGGCTGACGATGACGGCGTCCACATTCTCGCCCGATCGTTGAGTCGCCGGATCGAAATGCCGCAGGTGTTCCACTTCATCGCCGAAGAGTTCGATGCGAGTCGGGAGCGAGTCGGCAGGCGGCCACACGTCCACGATGCCGCCGCGCCGCGAAAATTGGCCGGGTTCGACGACGATGGTTTCGCCGGTATAACCGGCTCCGGCCCAGTTTTCAAGCAGTTTGTCGAGGCGGACGGATTGTCCGGCGCGCAGGGGCCGGGTGGCGGCAGTGAAGTCGCGCCGGGGCAAAGTGCGGGTGAGGAGGGCGCGGGCGGAAGTGATAGTGAACAGTGATCGGTGATCAGTGGTCAGTGCGGCGAGGGTGGCAATGCGCTGGCGGATGGTGCGCGGCCCCCAGGGGGCGTGTTCGTAGGGCAGAGGGTTTGGTTCAGGAAAGAAATAAGTGGAAGGGGGGTCGCTGGCCACTGGCCACTGTTCACTGTTCACTGGCCGAAGCCAGGCGAGCAGTTCTTCGTTGAAAAGCAGGGCGCGATCACTGCGGGCGGTGATGAGAAGGGCGGGGCGATTGAGGTCGGTTGCGAGGGCGGCCACCAGGGGTAGGCGGGCGGCGCGGGGGAGACCGAGGGCCAGCGAGTCCCGCCCGGCTCGCTGGAGCAAGTTGGGATATTCGGGCAGGGCGCGGAAGGCGGCGAGGAGGGCGGAGAGGTTCATCTCAAGACGTATTGCGTATTTCGTATTGCGTAGTGTGTAACCCGCCGAACGCACTACGCAATACGAAATTGCTTAGCGCAACGCCTTTTTCCATTGCTCCGGCACGTTATTGGCGTAGATGATTTCGTTCGCGCCGAGGAAGCTGGCGAGTTCTTCGATGGCCTGGGCGACGGGTTTGCCGGATTTGGGAGCGTTCGGTTCGGCGTAAACGGCGTTGAGGGTCAGGCGCTCGTTCTCGCGATCCATCGCCGGGTCCACCCGGCCAATAATCTGGTCGCCGTGCAAAATGGGCAGGACGTAGTAGCCGTACTTGCGTTTCGCTTTCGGTGTGTAAATCTCAATACGGAAATCAAAGTTGAAGAGTTGCTCGGTGCGCGCCCGGTCGCAGATCAGGTTGTCGAAAGGCGAGAGAAGTGTTGTGCGCCGCGAAGCGTGCCAATCGCCGTTTGCCAGGTCGTCAAGCAGGGGCAGGTCGTCGTCGTGAATGAACCACTCGCCGGGCAGGCCGCTCACCTGGGCGCGATGGATGTTGCCTTCGGCTTCCAGTTCGGCTAGCACGTTTTTCAGGCCGGGATAACTGCCGCGAGTGAAGTGATATTTGATGTGGCGGATCGTGCCCACGCCGAGCGCCTGAATGGATCGCTGGGCGGCGCGGCGCACCACCTCGCGCTCGGTCAGCCGGTCACGCGGCGTCCAATCCGGCAAGCAGCGTTCGCTCAAGTCCCACAGCTTTTGAATGCCCTCGCGCCCAGCTACCATGATCTTGCCGCCGATCCACAAATGATCGAGCATGCGGCTGGTGTTGCGGCCCGATGTCCAGCCGGTAGAGACCCAGGCCGTCGGGTGAATGCCGTCTTCTTCAAGGTGGCGCGAGGGGAGCGGCCCGTGACGGCGGATCCGGTTGAGCACATATTGCTGGAGCTTTTTATTTTGCGCCGTCCATGTTTGCACTCGGCCGCTCCAGCCGGGGTGGCGCATGAAGTGGTTGAAGATGGGGTAGTCTTCGGTTAGGACGATAGAGGCACAGTGCGCCCAGTATTCAAACAGTTGTCGCTCTTGCCAGAGGAGGGTGTCGAGATGAGCCAGGTTGTACGGGCCAAGGCGGCTAAACAAAACAAGCTGATGACTGCGGGCGACGACGCTGATCGGGTCGAGTTGAAGACATCCCAGATCGCGAACCACGTCCATGATGCCATTGGAGTCGGGGGCCGGGCGGGGGCCGGCGAGGCGCTGGCGGGTGATGGCGAGGCGGCGGGCGAGGGTGGGAGACAGGGTGAGGGTCATTGGCTAGGTGGTTGGGTGGTTAGGTGGTTAGGTGGTTGGGTGGTTGGGTGGTTGGGTGGTTGGGTGGTTGGGTGGTTCGTGCTAGCGGGTTAGATGGCTGGGTTGTTGGGCGACTGAGGCCGCTCTTTTTGGGGCTTGGGTTCTTCGTCAGCCTTGTCGTTGTCGGCAGAGCCGTTGAATTTGTTCATGGTTGCCACAATGCCTTCTTTGATAAAGACTTCAATCGCCTGCACAGCTTTGTCGAGCGTCATGTCCATCACTTCGGCGTCGAATTCTTTGAAGTCTTGCAGGACGTAGTCGGCGGGGGTCATGCGGCCCGGCGGGCGGCCAATGCCCAGCCGCAGGCGCGAGAATTTCTGCGTGCCGAGGTGCTGGATGATGGACTTCATGCCGTTCTGGCCCGACGAGCCGCCCTCGGCCCGCAGGCGAATCGCGCCGGGCGGCAGGTCGAGTTCGTCGAAGCAAACGAGCAGTTGTTCCAGCGGCACGTCGTAGAACTTGACGAGCGAGGCCACCGATTCGCCGGAGAGATTCATGTAGGTTTGCGGCTTGGCCAGGACGACCGAAGCTTCGCCGATTCGGAGCGACGTAATAAGCGCCTTGCTCTGCCGTCGGGTGAAGGCGGCCTGGTGCGCTTTCGCCAGCCGGTCTACGGCCATGAAGCCGACGTTGTGGCGGTTGTAGATGTAGTCGCGCCCCGGATTGCCGAGGCCGACGATTAAGTATTTGGTCATGCGAAATGTGCCAAACGTCAAACGACAAACGTCAAAGCGGTTTGACGTTTTACGTTTGTCGTTTGACGAGTTACGGTTTCTTGCTGTCGCTGATGATGCGCCTCAGCCAGCGCAAAATCGGGCGTCTGATTTTATCACGGAGAGAGGCGTAGAGGCCGAGGAAGATAAAGACGCCAAAGGTCAGATAGACGCCATTGCAGAAGGCTGAGGTGTAAGGCGAGAGGTCGAACGAAGGTGACGAAGGGGAAACAGGGGAAATGGCGGGAAATGGAGAAGAGGCGAAAGTTGGAGCGAACGTGGCGGTGGGCAGAACCGGGGTTGAGGTCGGGGTGGCGGCTTCACTCGTGGCGGCGGGGGCCGCGGTGGGCGGGGCCGTGTTCTGGATTTTGATCCCGCGCACGATCGTTTCTTCAGGCGTGTCCGTGCCGCTGGCAAAAACGCGCAGGCGGATCATGTAAACGCCGTCGGAGATGGAGGTGGTGTCCCAGGCGGCCAGGAGGTTGTCGGTAATCTGAGTTTCGGAGGGCGGCTGGAGTTCGAACCAGGTGTCGGTCGGGCTGGGATCGTAGGCGAAGGCAATTTCGTAGCGGATGAATTGCGGGTGCGAGGCGGTGCCGGTGATGTTGACCACGCCGGCGACGGTTTCGTTTGAGGCCGGCGAGGTAATGATGGCGATGGCTTGCAGGAGGGCGAACAGCAGATTCATATTTTGCTGGCACTTTGTAGTTGTAAAGCCATTAGTCCCACCACAGCCTGATAGTGGCCAAACCGTTTTTCTGAAATTTGGACTCAACTTGATAATTATGGTGGGCCAAAGGAGCAAACTTACGCAACCACCGGCTGAAGCTTGCTTTTTGGCCTTTCAGTAGACTCTTAAGTTGGAATTCAATGGTGTTTTCATCAGCCGCGAGAATATCTAGTTCGTGTCCAAGAAATCACTTTTCAACATAAGGCAGCAGGACCCCGCGCCGATGCTTGATCAAAAATTGCGCGATGGTCGCCAGATTATTAGCAATGACTCCCCAGCCCACCCAGCGTTCCATCCCGAGGTCGCCAT
>JACPWC010000102.1 GCA_016197225.1 Chloroflexota bacterium | reverse complement strand
GCGCAAGATGATTGTACCGTTGATAATACAATTCTTTCAAAATCTCTGGCGTGAACTCAACTTGGATGGTCATAGGTAAAATCATACCAGATGATGCGCGAGCCTCTCGCTAAAACCGCAGTTTGTGCCCGTGCTCGGTATTAGCTGTAGGCGGCCAATATAGCCAAGCCACAGCCAGAGTATCCTGATTGGCCGCATACACAATGGCCGGCTCTCTGTCTTGAGCGAGTTCATCAGTTAAGTACGTCACTGCTTCGCGGATAGCATAGCCAGACGACCAAGCGGCGACATGCTGGAAGCGATCAATATCGGATAGCTTCAGCCGGCTCGGATCGCGATATGCCTGGGCTGCGAAAAAGGCAAACGGCAATCCTGCTCCTATGATCACTAGAGCGCCAACGCCCCACCGAATGAGCGGCTTTTGGGTCAGGCGCAACAAGGCCTCAACAGCTTCAGCGGCCAGCAGGCTGCCAAAGGCCAACGCCGCCAAGTAATAACGCGGAAAGGATTGGGTCGGGGCGATAAGCGACGCACTGCCTAGCAAGAACCCCGCCAGGGCCACCACGCCCAACCGCCGCCGTTGAATTCCAACTGTCACTGCGCCCGTTAACATCAGCGGTCCGACAACGCCAAGATAAATCCCTGCCCAGTCAACGAGATCGTTGATGTTGTTTAGGAAACTGGTTGACCACTTGGCCGACTCAGATATGTTTGCCCGAAATATAATTTTGATGCAGAGGCCGCAGACTTCGTAACGCAACGATACCAGGCCAAAAACAACCGCCAAGCTGACAACCGCAACCAAATAGGGCAAGATTAATTGGCGCCATGAAGACTTTCCGCGCCAGGCGGCTACTAACGGAATCAGCATCAACGGAACAGCCGAGAGTTTTGCCAGAGGCAGGGCAATGAGGCATATTGTCAACCCAAGCGCGCGCCGCGACCAGGGTCGTTTGCTCCAGACGACGGCCGCCCACGCTAGAATTGCCGCGCTTGCCGCCGCCAGAGAATCGGCTATAGCAAGCCGCTCGTGAAAGAAGGTCCACGGCGAGAGCGCGTATAGCGTCACTGCCCACAGCCCCGTCCGTTCGCTCCCCAACTGATAGGCCAACGCCCAGATAGCGCTGAGTATCACTACGTCAGTCAACACGCTACCTGCGCGCCCCACCCAAAGCGGATTCTGAAACGGCAACAACGCGGCCAGATAGTAAATCTCCAGCGGCTTGGCGGTGCTAAATGGGAAGACGAGGTGACCCTGCCAAATTTCGCTTGCCCAACGCAGATGAAGGCCCTCGTCTACGTATCCCGGCAATTGCAATAAAGCATGTAAGCGAATCGCAAACGACGCAAGGATCAAGCCGAGGCACAATCCACGGCTTGGAAGTTTGGGAAATTGCAGAAATGAGCGCATAGTATCAAAAGCCAAAAAGCAACAATTGCTCGAAGTCGTCGGCGAGTTTATCCCAGTCGCAGTGGGCTTCGACGAAAGCGCGGGCCTGAACGCCCAGTGCGTGGCGATAAGCAGGATCAAGCAGTTCTTTTAGAGTCGGCAGCAACTGCGAGGCGGGCGCGTAGAGGACGCCATTGCCGGACGGCGCGTCCTGCATCACGGCAGGCAGGGGTGAGGCCAACACGGGTCGGCCAGCGGCCATGTACTCGTACAATTTGATCGGCACGATGTGGCGGGTGATGGGTTTGAGATCGAAGTAAAGGGTGCACACGTCGGCCAGGGCCATGAACCGGGGAGCGAGATCGTAGGGTTGTGGGCCGGTGAAGATGACGCGCTCGCCCAGCTTCAAATCCACATGTAAAGTTTTGAGTCGTGCCTCAGCCTCGCCCGCGCCGACGATGAGCAATTTGACGTTGGGTGGCAGGTCGGGCAGGCAACGCATCAAGGCCTCCACGCCCGTGTGCTCGTACAGCCAGCCGATGAACAACAATACCACGTCTTTGGCGTCCAGCCCCCACTTTGCGCGCAGGGCCGCCGTCTCAAGATCGGGTCGGAAGTGCCCCAGATCGACGCCGGAGCGAATTAGGCTGGCGCGTTGCGGCGGCGCGCCCTGGCTGAGGCCGTAATCGCGCAAGCCTTCGTTGATGTAAAGTGTGCGGTCGGCGGCGCGAAGCAGGCCGCGCTCGAAGATCAGGGCCAGGGGTTGGGCAACGGCGTCCGGCACCAGTGTGTGTAAGGCGTCAATGACGTGAAATAGGAATGGAATTTTGAAGTGGCGGGCGGCGATTAAAGCCGGCAATCCGGTGGAAAGGGCGTAATCTATAATCACGTCAAACCGCTGGGCACGGCAGAGGCGGGCAAGTTCAAAGTAAAAGGTGAAGAGGGAAATGACGCGGGCCAGAAGAGGCAGGCGCACGGTGGCCGGGCGAATGACAGTGATGCCGGGCGAGGCGGTTGGGGTGCGCCGGACGGCGTTCCATTCCTGACGTGGCGCAAAGAGCGGCACGCGCGGCCAGGGCGTGTACATAATTTCAAAGTCGAGCACCGTCACCGAATGGCCGCGCGCCGCCAGCCGCTCGAACAGGTGATGTTGCTGGTGCGGGCCGCGCTTCAGCCAGTCGGTTTCCTGAGTGACAAGCAGGCGCACTATTTCACCACTCGCGCGCTGAGGGCAGACACGGCGGCTACCCCGGCGAAGGATGCCCAATCCAGACAAATGTTGTCATCAAGGGAAATGAACGGCATATAAGATGCTGTCATAAGAGCGATACACTTCGGTAAAGTTAGCGGGGTCTTTGAGCGCTTCCCTGACGATTTCCCATGATTGGCCCATGCGCTGATAAATGTGTTCAGCCGCAGGCATGACGACGACATATTCATCTTCACGGAATTGTTCGGGCTGCGCCGGGAGGCCGAGGGACAACTGATAGCCATCCAGCCAGTATTGCAGGGCCGGATCCATTACGTGAATCTTTGCGCCAGGCGGGATGTTCTCCCGAACATAGCGGGCAATTTGCCAATTGCCGCGCGCCAGGCGAGAGAGTTTGGCGTCGTCGCTCTGCATCGGATCGGTGACAAGATAGTACACGGCCCCCAGCCGCTGGTAAACGCCGCCCAGGGTGATGGCCGCCACCAGGATGGCGGCGGCCCAGGCCGGGGCGCGAGCCAACACTGAAATCCGGTTCAATATCCATTCGACGGCGAACCCGGCTATGGCGGCATACATCGGCAGGGAAGCCAACAAGTAACGCACTTCAAATGTAAAGTTCGACCACCAGACAAGGTGATAAGGAACGATGAAGGCCAACACAAGCAAAACCCGGCGGCGCGTGTCGGCGGCGGAGAGCGCCCAGCCGCTGAGGCCAGGCCAAACGAGTGTAGCAAGCCACAGAACAAAGCCTGCCAGGAAGGCAAGGGCAAACGCCGCTCCCCACTGATCGCGCCGCACCCAGAAGATGTTAAGCAATTGGAGGGATCGATCAGCATGCAAGACATCAACCGGGTTGGCGCTGGCGATGACTCCGTCGAGGCCAGCCAACAAGTAGTTGCGTAGATACCACGGCCCGCCTGCTAAAAAGGCAACGGCCAAAGTCAGCGCTCCCAACCCGGCCTCACGGCGCAAGGTCGGCCAACGAAGAGGCCAACCCAGACGCAACAGAGGCACGACAGCCAGCGAAGGAACATAGACCAAACTTGCTTGTTTCAGCCACAGGCCCAGCCCACAGAACAAACCTGCCAGCGCCGCATAGCGAGCTTCGCCCCGTTCAAGCCACAAGAAGGCGAATATCACCATCAAGCCATGAAAAAAACCTTCGGGAATGTCCACGTAGCCGGAGGTGGCCTGGTTGACAAACAGCGGGGCGCCCAGGGTGAGAACGACCGCCGCCCATGCCGCTCGATTGGAAACCATGAGCCGCGTCGCCAACCACACACTGCCCAGCATCGCCGCCGAAAACAGGCCGGTGTAAAGATTGGCAAAGTGGTCGTTGACAGCGCCAACAGCCATAAAGCCAAATGTATAAAGCATTTGAACGCCGAGCGGATAGCCGATCTGACTTGAGGAAATTTGCCTGGAGGTGAACAGCAGGCGCGCGTCCAACGCATAACGCGCCAGCACGTCGGCGGTGTAAAAGGGGTAGAAGGTGATGTTGACGGCAATTACCGCCAACCCGCCCAGGCAAATGAGCATCACAAACAGGAGGAGGAGGTTTTTCGCCGCCAGCTTACGCAGGTGTCTGAAAAGGGCGGCAGGTTTGAGGCGCGCAATTAACGCGGCCAGTTCATGGCGGCAAACCCAGGCCGAGATCAGCACCCCGATCCAGGGAATGGCGAGCGCAATCTCGGAGCGCAACCATGCGCCGGGAATCAAGCCGAGCCACATCATCAAAATGGAAAGGATGCCCAGACTCAACCCGAGGCCGGTAAGCAACGCCAGAAATTCAAAGAGAGGCGCGCCGCGAAGCGCCCGACGCGCCACAGCCCAGAGCCAGAAACTGCTAGCGGCAATGGTTAGAAAAGCAAACACGCGCAGAGTTACCCGAATTTAATGATGGATGGCCGACGCATGGCGCGTTCGATGGCCGGGCGCGTGGTCTCTAACTCGTTCAACACTACGCCGTGCTGGATCAGAACGACCAGCAGGTCGGCCCCGGCGCAAACGGTTGCCAGCGACGCGCCTGCCGGATATTGATAACCGGCGGCCAGCGGATCATGGTGAGCCACGTCGTAGCCGTCTTCGCGCAGGAGGTTGACGATCTCAATCGCCGGGCTTTCGCGGGTGTCTTCGGTGTTGGCTTTGTAGGCCGCGCCGAGGGCGACGATCTTCGGGTTGGCAATGCCGCGCACGGATTGACGAATCTTGGCCGCCACTTTGCCCGGCATCTCGTCGTTGATCAGGCGCGAGGTGAAGATCAGCCGCGAGTTCTCCGGGTCAACCTCCTTGATGAACCAGGGGTCGAGCGGGATGCAATGGCCGCCGACGCCGATGCCGGGCTTGAGGATTTTGACTCGCGGATGTTTGTTGGCCAGTTCAATCGCCTCCAGCGGATCAATGCCCAAATTCTCAGCTACTGCCGCAAACTCGTTGGCCAGGGCAATGTTCACGTCGCGATAGGTGTTCTCCATGAGCTTGCAAAGCTCGGCGGTCACATCGTCGGTCTGGTACAAGTTGCCTTTGACGAAGGTGGCATACACGGCTGTCGCCAGGTCGCGCGCTTTTTGATCCGCCGCGCCGATGATGCGATCATTGTGGACAATTTCGTAGAACACGTCGCCCGGCAGGATGCGCTCTGGGCAGTGGGCGAGATACAAGTTTTCGCCAACCTTGAGGCCGCTCTTTTCAAGAATCGGAGTCATAAAATCGCGGCACGTCAGCGGCGGCACTGTGGACTCGAGGATGACGACGTTGCCGGGTTTGAGGTAAGGCACAATGGACTCGGTGGCGTCGCGCACGTATTTCATCTCGGCCACTTTTTTGCGGTGGTCAACCGGGGTGGGAACGGCGATGAGGAAAACGTCGGCTTCGGCGGGCATGGTTTGGGCGCGCAGGTTGGCCCGCACTTCCGGCTCGTCCATAATCGCCTGCAGTTCGTCTTCTTTGATATGCAGAACGCCTTCGTTGATGGCCCGGACGATGTTCTCGTTGATGTCCACGCCAATGACGGCGTGGCCGGCGCGGGCCAACAGCAGGGCGGCGGGCAGGCCCACATAGCCCGTGCCGATGACGACGATGGTTTGTTTATTGGTCTTAGTCATTTGGTTCTCTCGACAATTGGTTATTGGTTATTGCTTTTTGTAAACTTGTTTTTGCCACTCGATAGTGCGCGGGATGCCGACCGCGAGCGGAACCGTCGCCACATGGCCTAAATCGCGGACGGCTTTGGCCGTCGTCGTCTTCTTGTCGCGAGTGTTGTGCGCTTCCAGCGGCACGTACTTCACCTGCCGGTCGTCCTTGCCCAGATAATTCAAAATCATATCGGACAAAGCCTTGATGTCGTGATACTCGTCGCCGGCGATGTTATAGACTTCGCCCGGCTTGAAGCGTTCCGAGATGTTGGCCAGGGTGCGCACGGTATCGTCAATATAGGATGAAGTGCGGTGATGATCCAGGTAGACGGTGTAGGGCAGGTCATGCAGGGCGCGATAGACGAATTGGCAGACGACGCTACGATACTCGGAGTACGGCTCGCCCGGCCCGTAGGTGTTGAAGAGCCGCACCCGCACCGTCTCGGTTCCAAAGCGGTCGGCCGAGTTCATGATCTGCATTTCGTTGACCCACTTGGAGACGGCGTAATCGTTCATCTGGCGGATGGGGCGCTCCATCAGCACCTCTTCGCTCATCACCCCACTCCAGTCGCCGTACACTTCGGAACTGCTGGTGAAGACCATGCGAAACTTGCGCTCTTCCTGAAAGCGAAGAATGTTTTTAGTGCCGATGGCATTGGACTGCCAAACTTTCTCGTAGTAGTCCTCGCCGTTCCAGCGGCCAAACTCGGCGGCGAGGTGGTAGACAAACTCGAAGTCAACCCGGTTGAACACGCGCTGAACCTGGCGGTAGTCGCCCACGTCACAGCGCATGTAGTTGGGGCCTTCGGCGTGAGGCAAATCGCAGACCCACACTTCGTGGCCGCGCCCTCGAAGTTCGCGCGCCAGCGGTGCGCCGACTGCGCCCAGGCCGCCTGTTACAAGAATCTTCATAATCCAGTATTGCCTTTCTTCTCAAAGTTCCGGGCGTTTCCCTATTTCCTGGCGCGGGAAATGAGGGGACGAGTGGAACTTGGAAAATGTAATTTTGTTCGCAATTCCGCCGCCACAAAGGACGCCGCCCAGGTTGCGGCAGGAATGCCTATCGAAAGCGCCGGAAGAGTGAAGCGGATTGGATCGATGGTAAAAACGAAGGTGCTGATGTGCAGACCGAAGCTGGCGAGCGGCGCGCCGAACATGATCAGGGCGGCGAAACTGCCGCACTGCCGCCAGCAGCGAATGAACAGGTAAATGGCCGCCACTGCCACGGCGGCTTCCCCGGTTGCCACCAGCCAATTCCCGCGTGTGAGCATGTTCAGGCTGTCGCCGAGAAACTGCGGCGAAAAGTGCATCAAGGTGTAATTGAAGTAGGCCTGACCGTTCTTGTCGAAGCCGAGCCAGCCGCTGATATAAGGCATGTTCAGAACGTGGCCGTTGGCAATAGCGTTGTACCAGAATTGCGGCGTGAAGCCGATCAGCAGGCCGAGGCCGCACAGCAACAGGCCGCGCCATTGCCGCACCCACAGTAAGGCAAGAAAGACCATGCCCAAAATGGCGGTTGACTGAAAACGAAAGACGGCGGCCAACCCCAGGGTCAGGCCGCCAATGAGAAAGAGCGCCGTTTGCCTGCGCCCATCCGGCCTCATTTCCTTTGCCTGCACTACCAGTAATAGGCCGAGCAAGGACATGAACAGCGCCGGCGGATCCGTCAGGCCATTCATCCATAGTTGGCGCGGAACATACACCGCCCGCAATTGTCTCGCTTCGCCGTGCAGGCCCAAGACCAGCCACAGGGCATAAGCCGAAAACGCCCAGAGGCCGGCAGCGGCCAAAGCCAACCGCCGGTCGTGAGTTAGGCGGTAAGCAAGTTGGGCCATCACCCACACGCTTAACCCGCCTAGAACAAAGCCGTTTATGATTACCAGCCAGGGCAGGATGTCTCGAAAGCTGGATGCGCCCGTTAGCTTGAGCAATCCAGCCATCACTAGCGGCTGGCCAATGCCAAGTGGCAAGGCAATCGGCTGGCCGGCGGCCAGCGACTGGGCCATTTTGAAATATAAGTCGTTATCGCCGCCGTGCGGGAAATACCAGCCGTCGTGTTCCTGAAGTCTGGGGATGTCGTTTAGAAGAATCCAGCTCATTGCCAGCCGCGCCAGCACCAGAGCCAACACCACCCCCGGCCACCACCGGGCGCGCGCCATGTCAGGAGGAGCGGTTTGTGTCGTCACGTCCAATCATCTCCAAAATTCGTTTTGCCCGCTCTGCCCAGGTGTAACGTCTGGCAGTTTGTTGAGCCTCGGCGGCTAAACGATTAGCCAGAGCCGGGTCGCGCAAAACGCGCTCAATCGCCGCGCGCAGTCCAACCGCATCGTCGGCCCCAACGAGCAAAGCATTCTTCTCGTGGGCCAGCACGGTGCGCAGAACCGGCAAATCGCTGGACACGATCGGGCGGCGGGCGGCCAGGTATTCAAACAACTTCATCGGCGAAATCCATTCGGCAATGTCTTCACCGCTCGGCGTCATCACCCGTTTGCCGTAAGGCATTGCCAGCACGTCGGCGGCAAACAAGTAGAGCGGCACACGCGCCGGCGGCTGGTAGCCTTCAAAACGAATACGGGTTGCTCCAAGAGACTCCGCCCGTTCGCGCCAGACGGCAACTTCTTCGGGGGAACGCCCACCTGCGATTAACAGATTCACGGGCAGGCCGGATACTGCCGTGAAGAGCGACTCCAGCCCTCGCCCCTCGTACAACCCGCCAACGTATACCACCCACAGCCCCGACTCCAATCCCAACTGCTCTCGGGCCTGGGCAGTCGTCAGCGACGGGTTGAACCGGCTCATGTCCACTGCATCGGGAGCGACGTGAGTGACCAGGCCGTAATCGCGCCGGTAAATGTCCTGAAGCGGCTCGGAAATAGTAAACAGCCGCCCACGCGGATGACGGCCAATCCATTTCAACATGACTCGCTCGCGCAACGTCGCCGGGCGGCCATGCACTTCCACTGCCGCCTTTGCGCCGCGCGCCAGAGCCAGCACTGGCGCTGTTAGATCGCGAATGCGCGAATAGCAGATCCAATCGGAGCCTTGTTCGGCGAAGACGGCTTGAGCTTGAAGCAGATCGGTGGGGCGCGGCCAGCGAGGCAATGGCCGGGTCTCGAAGCTGAATATGGGCGGAAGGCCGTAATGCGCAAATACATCCGCGTTAATTTGTGTTGCCGCCTGGCGTGCCACCAATTTTACCAGAGCGCCAACCTCGGCAAATGCGGCGCACATTTGCATCACCTGCACCGACGACGCTTTCGGCGCCGGAAAGGCGGCGGTGGTGATGTACGTCAGACGCGGGCTGTTTGCCATGTGTCGTAAACCTGGGCCGCCCACAGCGCCGCCCCGCCCAACCTGGCTCCGTTGCGAGTCTCCACCTTTTGCCAGTTCAACATCGGCGACGAGAATCCTTTTTTGCGGCGGCTGAGGATCGGCCCGGGCAAGATGCCGGCCAACGCTTCGCGAAAGATGGCTTTGCGGAAACGAAATTCGGAGGGCAGGGACGCCGTCAACTCCACCCACTCGTGATCCAGCAAAGGAACGCGAGCCTCAAGAGAAGCCGCCATGCTGGCCCGATCCACTTTGGTGAGAATGTCATCCGGCAAATAAGTCTTGAGGTCAACGTATTGCAAGCGCGAGAGCGGATCAAGATCGTCACGCCAGTAGCGGCGCAAGTGCCAGTAGTCGTCGTAGCCGCGAAACTCGCGGGCCAGGTCGGGCAGGAGTTTCGGCTTTTGATAAGTTTTGATCGGGCTGATGATTGCGCCGTAACGGTCTACGCCATCTTTGCCGCGCACGTCAAGGCTGGCAAGGTTGATGACGGCCTGTATCTTGGGCAGACCGGCCAGCGGCTTCAGCAGGTTCAACGCCACATCGTCGAATATCAACTTTCTCAGCGCCGGACTGCCGCGATCCTGGGCCGCCAACTCCAGCCAGCGCCAGTATTTGAAGTATCCGGCCAGCGTTTCGTCGCCGCCGTCGCCGGCCAACACTACCTTCACGTGCTTAGCAGCCAACTCCGAGACGGCCAGCGTTGGCAACCCCGAAGTTTCGGCGAACGGCTCGTCGAACAAAGTGATCGTTCGGGCCAGCCCCTCGGCCAGACTCTCTTGTGACACAATGCGAGTCCGGTGGAGCGTGCCAAAGGTTTCGGCGGCTATTTGGGCAAATTCCAGTTCGGAGTGTTCAAGCACATCGAAGCCAATCGAAAATGACTGTAAGGGCGACTCGGGTGGCCGCCCTTTTGTTGCTGCCGCAGTCACCGCCGTTGAGTCCAGCCCGCCGGAGAGCAGGACGCCCACTGGCACGTCGGCGATGAGGTAAGCTTTCGTCGTCTCAAACAGCTTTTCACACACGGCCTCGGCGGCCTCGGGCCGGGTCAGAGACGAAGCGCCCCACTCTTTCACATCCCAGTATTCTTTTATTTCCGGCTCATGGCCGTTGAACTTGAGAAAGTGGGCGGGCGGCAGTTTGCGGATGAATTTGTAGACCGTCTTGGGCGTAGGAATGTAGAGGTAGGTGAAGTAATCCCACAACGCCGAGTGATCCAGATCGGTTTTCAGGTTTGGCAGGGTGAGCAGTGATTTGATTTCGCTGGCGAAGGCGAAACGTTCACCATCCCAATAATAGTGCAAAGGCTTAATGCCAAGCCGGTCGCGGGCAATGAAAAGGCTCTGATTGGATTCGTTCCAGATAGTAAAAGCAAACATGCCCCGCAAACGCTGGAGCAAGCCCTCGCCCCATTCTTCGTAGCCATGCAGAATTACCTCGGTGTCAGAGGTCGAGCGGAACTCGTGCCCGGCGCGAACCAACTCCTGGCGCAAGGTGGGATGGTTGTAGATTTCGCCGTTGAAGACGATCCACAAACTGCCATCCTCGTTACTCATCGGCTGGTGGCCGCTGGGCGAGAGGTCAATAATCGCCAGCCGCCGGAAGCCGAAGCCAAGGCGACGGTCGGCGTTGCAATACACGCCCCAATCGTCCGGGCCGCGATGCGCTTGCCGATCGCTCATTGCTCTGAGCGTTGTTTCATCCACCGGCGTGTTTCGTTGCCACAGGCCGCAAATGCCGCACATGTCTCAATGCTCCCCGTTGCCCGTTTTCTGCGCCACCAGCAAATATCCGGCAGTCATGAACGGGCCGGCCACCCGGCGATTGACATGTTGATAACGTTGCCCCTTGGCCTCGGCGGCTAAACCGTAGATCAGGTGAGCCAACAGCAAGTAGAAGTAATGTCGCAGTCGCGAGTCCTGCCGTTGAAACGCGATCCGCTGAATCAAAATCGCCAGCGTTTGTTCTTCGTCGAAGAGCGGCTTGATTTGACGAATTTGAAACCCGGCCAGGTCGAACAACCGGGTCAGGCCGTAAACAGTGAAGCGTTGATAATCGTAAGGCGCTTCATGCACCGGGTAGACGAACGGCGTGGTAAGAAACAACTGCCCGCCGTCATTCACCACCCGCCCCATCTCTCGCGCCGCCTGCGCCGGGTCGGCGAGATGCTCCAGCACTTCCGAGCAGACGATTTGCTGAAAGCTATTAGCGGCGAACGGAAGATAATGAGCATCGGCGATGACGTGGACGCCCCGCCCCGGTTCAATGTCCATGCCGACTCGGTTGGGGAAAGCGCCGGCGTTGGGGGAGCGGCCACAGCCCAGGTCGAGTGTCTGCCGGTTGTTGGCAAAAGCCTCGACCTCGCGGCGGATGACGTGCTTGCCCACTTTGGTTTCGAGGCGGCTGAGGATGGGTCTTAACAGCATCATCCCGCCAGAGCCTTCCGGGTCGCCGGATAAGTCAGGCTGAGCCAGGTGACGTGAAAGCTCACCAGGGCAATGGCCGTGCCGACACTGCCCCACCGCCAGGTGAGCACCAGCAGGAGCGTCAACATGACGAGCGAGCTGATGGTGTTGATGGCGGTGAGTTGTTTGGCCCGGCCAGCCGAGAGCAGAACGCTGGGCGCCCACAGCATAATGGCCAAAATGTTCGTCAACAAAATGATGTAGAACAACGGAATCGCCGGAATGTATTCCGAGCCAAAAATGACGGGAACCAGCCACCCTGAGAACAGATAGGCGCCGATAAATGAACCGGCCAGCCCGATCGCGATCCCTCGCGTCAGGCGAGTCACCATCGCTCTTACTCGCGCCGGGCCTTCGGTCGTGTAAAGTTTTGCCACCTCAGGGAAAAGTGTGTCGTAAACCGGATTAGTGAGGCGGCCAAAATAAGAGGCCAGTTGTTTCGCCAACCGGTAAACGCCGGCCTGAGCCGGGGTGGTAAACCAGCCCAGCACCACGAGATCGGCGTTGTTCATTGCGATCTTTCGCAAGGTGTCAATGTTCATACTGAAGAGCATGACCCAAATATCGTGCCAGTCTTCGCGCAGAGAGCGCAAGTCTGCCGTGAACCAGTGGCGGCGGAACCTGGATTTGAGTTCACGGCCAGCCAGGAAAGTCAGGATCAGCGTTTGGCCCAAATTGGTCAGCGTCGCCGCGATGATCATCCCGGCCACCCCGCCTCCGAGCGCCAGCATGATCACCGACAGCGCGAACAGGGCAATGGCCGACACAACGTTGTAGGCGGAAATAAATTTGAAACGGTCAAACACTCGCAGGAGCGCCATCCACACGCTCATGCTCACCAGAACCAGGGCATGAAACGCTTGCAGGCGGATCAGATCAGCGCCGTCAGGTCGTTTGACCACCAACGCGGCCAGCCAGCCCGCCGCGAGGCTGATAACAGCAAAGATGATGGCGCTCATGGAGAAGTCTATGAAAAGGCACAGCTTGAGGATCGCCAGCGCGCGTCCTTCGTCATTCACCATCAAATATTTCGTGAAGTATTTGATGACGGTCTCCCACAACCTGAACGAGAGCAATTGCCCGACCAGAGCCACCGAACTGATGACGATGCCCAGCGCACCATAGTTTTCAGCGCCCAGCCAGCGAGTGACGAGCGGGAACTGCACGGCGCTGATCAACGTCACCAGCGCTTCAGCGCCGAACAGAAACGATGCGTTTTTGATCAGCCGCTTGAGCGCGTTATCGCCAACCCAGTTGCTCAGGCGGGCACGCAGGTTTCTAGTCATGCGCTCTCATCACAAAATCTAAAATTGTCTTCGCCCGCGCATCCCAAGTATAAGCCTCAACGTCGCACCAGGCCTGGGCGGCCAGACGCTGTGCCAGTGAGGCCTCACTCAACAAACAGCGCAAGCCGTCCGCCAACGCAACGACATTGTCTGGCTCGACTAGAACCGCATTCTCGCCGTCGCGCAACACTTCGCGCAAAGCGGGCAGGTCGCTGGCGACGATGGGCCGGGAGGCGGCCATGTACTCGAACATCTTAAGCGGCGACATCCAATCCGTCGTCACCCCGCCGGGGGCAACCGTGCGGCGAGAATAGGGCATCGCCAGCACATCTCCCGCCGCTAGATAAAGCGGCACTTCGGCGGGTGGCCGGTGGCCCTCGAATCGGACGTTGGTTACACCTGCCTGGGCCGCGTAGTTTTTCAACCGCGTGACGGACTGCCGATCCTGCCCGCCGACGATCACCAGCACTGCCTCCACTGTCTTAATGGCGACGATCAATTCTTCCAGCCCGCGCCCCTGGTACAGGCCGCCTGTATAAACCACCAGTTTTTGTTTCAAAGGCAAGCCAAGCCGGGCGCGAGCCTCCGCTTTAGTGAGCGCCTTTGAAAAACGCGACAGTTCGACGCCGTCGGGAGCAGTGATGACCGACGCCTCCGGCAAACCCAGCGCAACATACAACCTGCCTAACGAATGGCTAATCGCCACTGTTCCCCTCACCCGATTCAATACCCGTCGCCGGAATAAACGACCCAATGACGACATGGGCAAAGTATGCGCTTCAAAGAGCATTTGCCGGCGCGCTTGTGGCAGACCGAACGCCAACAATGCCAGCACGAATGGATCACGAGAATAGTAGATGTCGGCAGGTGAGCGCCACAGGCTAACCAGCAATGCCGCCCCAAAGGTGAATGTTTGTACCATGAAAATGAGCTGCTCGAGCGGATGTCGCTGGTTGTTGGGAGCGATCCAATCTATGCAAGGAACCCGGCGTGTCTGAAAGTTGCGGGGCACGCCATAATATTCATACAGATCAACTGCGGCAAATGTGTTGCGGCGGTCAGGATAATAAAGCGTCACGTCCGCCCCGGCGGAGGCAAAGGCGGCGCACATCTGAGCCGTTTGCATGGCATTAGCCCGCTCGGACGGGATGCGGGCGTTGGCGATGAAGGCCAGCTTCATAATGCTTCCAGCGCGCCGAGCACCCGCCGGGCGATCGGGACGGGCGAATAGTTTTCAACCGCGTGGCGGTGTCCCTGCTTGGCCAACCGGGCGCGTAATTCTGAGTTATGCCTCAAAAGGAGAATCGATTCAGCCAGCGATTCGGGCGAGCCAGGCTCGCACATCAGCACATGCTGGCCCGATGAAAAAAATTCGCGGGCCGGGGCTGTGTTTGCCGTGATCGCCGCCCGGCCAACGGCCAGCCCTTGATAGAGTTTGTTGGGGATGGCGCGATTGGCTTTCTCGTTATTGCCAAACACACCCAGGGTTATATCGGCGCCGCCAATCAGCGCCGGAAGTTCGGCGGCGCTGACGGGCGGCATAAAATTCACATTGCCGATCTGGAGCGTCTTGATCAGGTTTTTAGTTTCTTGCAAAGTCTGGCCGGCTCCGAGGAGCGTGAAGTGAATCGTCGGGTCGGCGGATGTGACTATCGAGGCGGCGCGGGCGATCACATCCGCGCCATGCGAAGGAATGAAGGTGCTGTAAAAGAGAATACGGAATTTGTCGTCGGGAAGGCGGGGCGGGGCAAGAGTAAAGATGTCGTCTTCAAAGCCGAGCGGCACAACGACAAACTTGGCCGGGTTGGCGCGAAACGCTTGCGCGTAAAAGTCGCAATGAGCCGACGTGTCCACCAAAATCCTGGCTGGCAGGCGAGTCGCCAGCCAGTCCAGCCCCCACATCATCAGCGAGCGGGGCGACAACGGCGAGGCCTGCATCCGATCACTGGCAATAGAGTCATAGAGCGAGATCAAAAAATCGTAAACAAGTGGAAGCTTGTGTTTACGGGCCAGATACCAGGCCTGAGGCAGAACAGCGTGATTGAACTCGGCAACCAGCAGAGCGTCAAACTTGCCATTGAGTTTGGCAAATTCGGTCCACAGCGCCGATCTGAGTTGATAGCCGCTCAGGCGGTGCGAGACGAAACACTCCACAACATCCACGCCCAACTGCCTCAAACCTCTCGCAATCACGCGGTGGCGCGGGTAGCTGGGGCGGGCCATGCCAAAGTAGCAAATCCGCATACACGACTTAGCGTTTACCTCGTTGCCACGGCAGAGTCTCACGAAAATTTTCGCTCCAGGGATACGCCTTCTCGAAATCGCCAGTGAAGCATTCGATGTCTTTAGTCTGGCCTTTGACAACCGCCGGAACACCGACGGCAAACATTCCGTCCGGCACATCCTGAGTGACAAGCGACTTGGCTCCTATCACCGCGCCCTCGCCGACGGCCACGCGCGGCATGATGGTGGCGTAAGCCGAGATCACCGAGTAGCGCTTGAGGGTCGGCCCCTGGCGGCACAGCCCGCACGGCGGATGCGGCGAGTCCAGCGTAGCGGCAAAAGGATACACGCACACAAACTCTTCAATTTCTGTAAACGAGGCCAGGAAGACGTTGTTGTGAAAACGCGAGTGATGCCCGACTTTGAGATGCCCGTCGGTCTGAGAAAAACTTCCATACGAGCAGTGGTCGCCGAAGATCGAGTACTCGCGCATCACCACGTTGTGGCCGGTTTGGAATTCTGCTCCTAGTTCGCACCCGGCGTAAATGATAGTGTTGGAGCGAATAGTAGAGTCCGGGCCGAGGCGAGTGGCCGGGTTCTCGTAGTTGGGATCGCGATAGTAGCCGGCCAGCGGCTCGCCCAGAGTCACCCGCGCGCCAATAAAGGAGCGGTCGCCGACAATCACATTGTCGTAAATAATCGCTCCCGGCCCGACGACGACGCCCTGCCCAAGCTGGGCTGAGGGGGATACTTCTGCTGTCGGATGGACTTGGGGCTTTGTGGCGCGCGGATGCTCGAGTTTGAACATGTTAGTTCTTTCCGACTCTGTCTCTTATACCACACACAAAATCCGCCCCGAAGGGCGGAGCGCTCATTATACTTCCAAAGTCACAGTTTCAAGGAATTTGTTCGGTTTAGACATAAGAGTCAATCCTCTCCTTGAAGACTTGAATGAGTTGATCCATCAATCGCTCAAGGCTGTGCGCCGCCACAGCCCGCGCTCGCACTGCGATGGCTCGCTCCGCCGAGCCAACCGGGTCGGCCAAAATCATCGCCAACTTGTCAGCCAACACTTCGGGATCATCAACGGCTTGCCAGTCTGCGCCCTCTGCGCCGAGCAGGGAGGCAAAGGTCGGGTCTGCGGCCAGCACCGGCCTTCCGCAGAACATGGCCTCCAACGTCGTTTTGTCCATTCCTGTTTTAGCAGAGAGGTTGACTGCGACCGCGCTCCGAAAATACCATTCGGCAATTTGCGCGTGCGGCACCGCCCCCACAAATTCAACATCACTGGCGGCCAGCGTTCGCAACTTTTGCTTGTAGGATTCGGCGCCGGGCGGCGCAACGCCGACAATAGCGCAACGAAATTCAAGGCCACGCGCCCGCAAACGCTTCACAGCCTCTATCAACAATTCATAGCGTTTGATTGACGAGAGGCGGCCCACAGCCAGTATCAACGGCGGTTCTTCTCCCGCCAGTGGAAGAGGGGAGAATTGCGCCGGATTGATGCCATGCCCAAGCACGCGCGCTTTTGGCGTTGCCAATTGTAAACTCTCGCGCGAAGCCGTGACGACCACGTCGCTCAATGCTACTGCCAGCTTCAATTGAAGAGTCACGGCCCGGTGAGTGTGCCACATCACTAACGGGATACGGCGTAACTTTGTGAACGGGGCGGCGGCGATGGCAAACGGCGGACTCATGTGAGTGAACACGCCGTCGGCTTCCCCGATGGTGGCCGCCATTGCCTTGGCAAAGTTGATCGCCCGCCCGGCCCGACTCGCGCCGCGTTCTTTGCCCAGCGAGATCACCTTCACGTTTGAGGGCAAATCCACTTCGCCTTTTGCCAGGCAAATTACCGTGAGTTGCTCCACCCGAGCCGCCAGTGACTTCACCCAGCCGTGCGCAAAGCCCAACAACCAGTCGGCGCGATCTACTTTCTGAGTGATGAAGAGCAGTCTCATCGCGTAGCGCACATCTGCCAGGCGCGGATGATCGCCGCCTGCAATTTCTGCGAGTCAAACTCCTGAGCGGCAAATTGCGCCCCGCGCTGGCCCATCGCCCGCGCCCGCGGCAAGTCGGCGGCCAGGGCCAGCATATGCTCGGCGAGCGCCGCCGAGTCTCCCGGCTCGGAAAGAAAACCGGTCTCCCCGTGCGCGACGGCATCCCACACGCCCGGCGAGCGGGCGGCGACAATTGGTAGTTCGCTGATCGCCGCTTCCATCAACACCCGGGCCAGGCCTTCGTACCACGAAGGCAACACGTAAACATCGGCGGCCCGAAACGTGGCCGGAATGTCGGCATGAGGAACCGGGCCGGGCCAGATCACGTTTTCGCCAAGCTTGAGCGAGTCCGCCAAAGCAATTAATTGAGGCGCGCGCGAAAAATCGCCAATCAGCACCAGCCGCGTCTGAGGCATCTGGTCGAAGACAGTGCGCGATGCGCGCAGAAGGGTAGGCAAATTCTTGAAAGGGACCGGGCGGCCTGCCCACAAGAACACAGGCGCGTCGTCCGTTACGCCCCAACCGGCGCGAATGGCTTGCCGCTGTTCGGCAGTGATTGGCTTTTGAAAATTTTGAAAGTTGACCGGGATCGGAATGCGCCAGACGCGGTCGGCGGGCAGGCCCAGCGCCAGATAACGCTCCTGTTGGTGAAGGTTAGAGACGCGCCAGCCGTTTGCCTGCCGCAAAACCTGCTTGCCCACAACATTTAGCGCGCCGTGAATCATCGGGCGCTCGGCGATCCAGTGCGGGTTGTCGAAGAAGGTGCTGTGGCTCTGAATCTCAAGCGGCCAGCCGTAACGCTTTTTGAGAATCGTCCCGATTAACCCGCCGACGAACGGGTCTTGCACCGTCACCAGATCAACTTTCTCACGCCTGGCAATTTCGCCGGCAACACGAACGGCATTCGGAATGAAGAGAGGCCAGTTGGGCTTGGAAGCTGTATAAACTGTGAGCGACTCGGATAGGGCGACCGGCTTTGCGCCCGTCCCGCCCTCGCGGGGCAGAATCAAACGAAGCGAGCCGATGGCTTGAGCATAACGCATCTGCCGCTGACGCGCGTCGTCGGTGTTGCTAGTGAGCACACTCGCCGCCAGCCCCACCGAAATCACATTCATGGCTCAAGGACTCCCAGCAGAGTCGACTCATATTCGTCCACCAGGCGCGACCACGAGAATCGATCCAGCCGGACGAAGGCGGCGGCGGCCCGGGCCGCCGCTTGCTCCGGGTGACTCAGCACGTCTATCATCGTTGACGCCAGCGCCTGCACATCCCCTTTGGGCACAACCCAGCCCGTTTCGCCGCGCGTCACCACTTCCTGATTGCCGCCCGCATCGGAAACCACCACCGGGGTTCGGGCTTGCATAGCTTCGAGCACCGTGTGCGGCAATCCTTCGTAAGTCGAGAACAACACAAACACATCGGCGGCCAGCAAATATTGTCTTACGCGCTCCGGCGGTTGAGCGCCGGCAAACTGCACGGCTTCGCCCAGCGGTGCGGCCTGCGCTTCAAGCGCCGCTCTCTGCGGCCCATCGCCGACCACCATCAGTTGCGTCGTCGGAAACTTGCGCCGCACAATCTCCAACGCCCGGATCACTTCGGCCACACCTTTCCACGGCGCAAGGCGGGCAACCGTCACCAACAGCGGGCCGCTCACGTCCAACGCCTGCTTCGCCGTCTCGCGCCTCGGTTCCTCTGCCTGCTCAAGCGCATTGTAAATGACGCGCACGCGGGCCGGGTTGATGCCCCAGCCCTTCACCAGCCCTGCCGAATAATGGCTGGGGGCAATGACGCGCAACGCGGCGCGGGTGTACCACCTTTGCGCAGCACGTAAAAGATTGACGCGCAAAGAATGCGGCGCAGTCTGAAAGTCGTCAATCGTCTGCCCGGCAGGTATCCAGCCGTGCCGGGTCGAAAACTCCCAGGCGAAGTCGCCAACATTTTTCAGCGCCAACGGTTTACGCAAAAAAAGATTGACGAGGGCGACCGGCAAGCCGTAATCGCTGACAAAGAAAACGTCGGCCCGGCGGCTGGCGCGCAAAACGGCGAGGATAAAATTCAACAGGCGGATCGGGATGGAATGGCGGCGCGAGATTCGGGTGACGGGGTAGCCGTAGTTTGCCGGGGAGCCAGGTTCGCCGTAGGTGATGACTTCTACCGTGTGGCTCCGTTCCACCAGTTTAGGCAGAAGGTGAAAGAGGAACGTCGGCGGCCCGCCCGGTTCGGGATGAAAGGTGCCGGAGACAACACAAATGCGCATTTTAGATTGCGGATTTTAGATTGCGAATTGAGCAGCAATCCCCAATCCGCAATCTAAAATCCAAAATTACAGTAAGACGACGCGCGCGCCCTTCACCCCTGCCCGGCTCATGGCGTTGCGCGTGTCCACGATGAGCTTGGCCTGGCGGCCCAGGGCGGCATAGTCAAACGTGGAATGATCGGTGATGATAACCAGGCAGTCGGCTTCGCGAACGGCGGCTTCGACCAGCGGCGCGGATTTTTTCTCGCCATGCCCGCCGGCGTGCTCAAGCGAGATAGACGGAATGAACGGGTCATGATACTCCACCCGGCCGCCGCGATCTTCGAGAAGCTTGATCACGTCCAGCGCCGGCGACTCGCGCACGTCGTCAATGTCTTTCTTGTAAGCCACGCCCAGCACCAGGATGCGCGAGCCTTTGATAGGCTTACCGTCTTCGTTCAGAGCTTCAGACACTTTGCCCACCACGTGGCGGGGCATGTTCATATTGATCTCGTCGGCCAGTTCAATGAAGCGGGCATTGTAGTTGAAGGACTTCATCCGCCACGAGAGGTAGAGTGGATCAATGGGAATGCAGTGGCCGCCGAGGCCGGGGCCGGGATAAAAAGGCATGAAGCCAAACGGCTTGCTCTTGGCGGCGTCAATCACCTCCCACACGTTCACGCCCAGCTTGTCGCACATGATGGCGACTTCGTTCGCCAGGCCAATGTTTACCGCCCGGAAGGTGTTCTCCAAAAGTTTGACCATCTCGGCGGCCTGCGTGCCGTTGACTTTGACGACGGTGTTGATCGCCGTCGAGTACAGGGCGTGGACGGCGTCGGTGCAATCGGGGGTGAAACCGCCGACAACTTTGGGCGTGTTGCGGACGCCGTAAGTTTTATTGCCCGGATCGATCCGCTCCGGCGAGAAGGCGAGGAAGACATCAACGCCGACGTTGAAGCCGCGCTGCTTGAGCCGGGGCAGAAGGATCTCGTCGGTCGTTCCAGGGTAGGTAGTGCTTTCGAGGATGATGAGCAAGCCGAGGTGGGCGTGCTTGGCGACTTCGTCGGCAGAGGCAATCACGTACGACATGTCGGGGTCGCGGGTTTTGCGGAGAGGGGTGGGCACACAAATGCTCACCGAGTCCGCCTCACGCAGGGCGGCGTAATCGGTGGTGGCGGTGAGCTTGCCAGACTTAACCAAGGCGGCCACTTCTTCCGTCGGCACGTCGGGAATGTAACTGCGCCCGGCCAGAATGGCCTCTATCTTGCGCGAATCCAGATCGATGCCGATCACCTTGAAGCCTTCTTTGGCAAATTCGACGGCCAGCGGCAGGCCTACGTAGCCCAGCCCGACAACGCTCAATACGGCGGAACGATTTTTTACTTTTTCAAGGAACTCTGTTTTTAGGGTCATAGTCATCCTTCAGAATAAACTCATTTGTTGTGGGTCTTCATCTGCCGTCGTCGGTGTTTCCATCGCTTCCATTTTGGCGATCAACTCCGGCAGTTTTTTGAAATCCTGCTCTATCAGCGAGCGGTACTGCGGCTGGTGCAGGGCCGCGGCCGGGTGGAACATGGCCACCACCAGCCGCCCGCCAATCGTCCGCGCCTGGCCATGAATGGCCGAAATTTTTGCGCCGGGGAAAAACTTTTCCATTGAGTAGCGGCCCAGAGTGACGATCACTTTAGGTTTGATGACGGCGATCTGCCGCTCCAGATAAGCATTGCAGGCTTTAAGTTCTTCCGGCTCCGGGTCCCGGTTCTGCGGCGGGCGGCATTTGACGACGTTGGTGATGAAGACCTCTTCGCGTTTCATGCCAATGGCGGCCAGCAGTTCCGACAAGAACTTGCCCGCCGCGCCCACGAACGGCTTGCCCTGCTCGTTTTCGTGAAAGCCGGGGCCTTCGCCGATAAACATGATCCTGGCCGTGGCCGGGCCGTCGCCGGGAACGGCGTTCTTGCGCGTGGCGTGCAGTTTGCACTTCTCGCACACCGACACTTCACTGGCAATCTGTTGCAGGTTATCAGCAGATTCAATCATGGGTGATCTCCTCATCAACGGATTTGCCGGGTTTGGGAGAACAGAACAAATCCGTTCAACCCGAAGAGGGTAAATCCGTTGATGAAATCACTCAAACAGTCCAGCGTTCGCGCTCACCCACTCCCACAGGCGGCGTACGCCCTCCTGCGGCGACACTTTTGGCCGCCAGCCAAGTTCCTGCCCGGTCTGGCGAATGTCGCTGACGTATACCTTCTGGTCGCCGGGCCGCCAGCCGCCATGTTGGGTTTCGATCTTTCGCCCGGCCAGCGCCTCGAGCAGGGGCCGCACTTCCGTCCAGATCGAAAGTGTGAACTCCGGGCCGCCGCCGATGTTGAAAATTTTGCCGGCGATCTTGTCGGGCTGGTTGAGAGCAATATCGTACGCGTTGAGCAAATCGTCAATCCACAACATGTCACGCACTTGCTTGCCGTCGCCGTAAATGTTGATCGGGCGGCCCTTGACGGTGGCGATGACAAAGTGCGCCAGCCAGCCCTGATCTTCCACGCCAAACTGGCGTGTGCCGTAGATACAACTTTGGCGAAACACCACCGTCGGCAAGTTGTAAATCCGCGCGTAGTCGCGAACGTACTGGTCGCCCGCGCCTTTTGAACAGCCGTAAGGCGAGTGGAAGTCGAGCGGCTGAGACTCGGGCAGGCCGAGCGGCAGATCGGTGTAACGATAACGTGTCGGCCCTTCGCTCACTCGCACATCTTCCATGCCGCCATACACCTTGTTGGTCGAAGCATAGACGACGACCGGTTGAGTGCCCGCCAGCCGGGCCGCCTCCAGCACGTTGAACGTGCCGAGGGCATTGATCTCAAAATCTTCGCGCGGGTTGGCAACCGAAGTCGTCACCGCTACCTGGGCCGCCAGATGATAAATAGCCTGATGGCCTTTGGCCGCCTGCTCCAGGGCCGCCGCGTCACGCACATCGCCATAAATAAAGTTCAACTCGCCCCGCGACTTCAGCCATTCTAAATTGGTCTGAGCGCCTTTACGCGAAAGATTGTCGAACACCGTTACGTCGTGACTCTCGTGCATCAATCGCGCCGCCCAGTTGCAACCAATGAAACCGGCGCCGCCTGTTATCAAAACTTTTGCCATCCAGTCTATCCTTTATGAATTCACAATGCGTAATTCTCAATTCGCAATCATGACTTTTGCATTGCAATTTGCAAATTGAGCCTTATCGGTTTGGCCGTCATCAACAGGGCGTCTTCGCCGTTGTCACGATAATAGCCCTTGCGACGGCCCACTTCCTCAAAGCAATACTTGCGATACAAGTTCTGAGCCGCCGCGTTCGACTGGCGCACTTCGAGCGTCGCCAACTGCGCGCCCAAGCTCAACGCATGTTCCAGCGCCGTCCGCAGTAACCGCTCGCCCACGCCAGTTTGTCGCCGTGTTGGATGCACCGCAATCGTGCTGATGTGAGCTTCGTCCACAATGTACCAGTATCCCACAAAGCCCACCACCCGCCGCGCTTCCTTCAAGCCAAGCCACGACCGCCACCCGCGTCGCTCGCCGTCTACAGCCACAAAAAAATGAGCGTCGTCATTCTCCAGCAACTCGTGCCGGTACGAGTTGGCCGACCACGGCAACGGAAACGACAGGTAATCAATCTCAACCACCTGCGGAATGTCGGCTACGGTCATCGGCTGAATCGTAATCATCACCCTCCCGAAGCCGGCTGGTGAGCGTAGATCGGGGCCAGGATTGCGGCATCGTCGGTTGCCCCATCATGCCACCGTTCCCAGGCGATCTCGGCCAGGCAGGCGGCCCGGCGCACATTTTGCGAAAGCGATCCGATCTTGATCTGATGACGACTCAACACCTCAAGGCCGTCCGGATCGATCTCGCCGACGACGGTTTCACCGCCGCTCGCGTGGATTGCCACATCGTCCCACGTTCCCAGCACAGTTGGAGAAGCCGCCCGTCCGTTTTCATACTTCGCCCAGATCACCCGCCTGCGTCCGGCCTGAATGGCGGCAATCAAGTTCTCGCCCGGCAAAGCCCGCGCCAGCACGTCCAACGTTGGCACGCCGATCAGCGGCAGGTTGTTGGCTAAGGCCAAGCCTTTCGCCAGGCCCAGTCCGATCCGCACGCCGGTGAACGAGCCGGGGCCGATGGCAACCGCAACTGCCGTCAGGTCTTTCGCCGAAACATTCTGGGCTGTCAGCATCCGTTCGAGAGCCGGGGCCAACTCGACGGTGTGATTGTTCTGCGTGTGCCACGTCGCTTCGGCCACGATTGCGCCTTCTGAAGCCAGGGCCAGGCTGATGTTGCGAGTGGCGGTATCAATTGCAAGAATCACGTTCCGAAACATCAAACGTCAAACGTCAAACGAGAATCTGCCCTTGTCGCTTGACGTTTCACGTTTCATCCCATCATTTTTATCAACTGTCGGTATCGTTCACCGCTCGCCTCAATCCGCAGTGCCCTTGTTTCTTCGCCCGTCCACGTCAACTCGATCCACAACCGTTCAGGCGGCAGGCAGGCCAGGGCGCGCTCCGGCCACTCGATGAGAAGGGTGCCGGCCGTGTCGTTCAACATCTCAGGCAGGCCAATGCTCTCGGCGTCTGCCGCGTCTCGCAAACGGTAAGCGTCCACGTGATAGAGGCGGCCTCCCCCGGCGTTGCTGTATTCGTTGACGAAGACAAAGGTGGGGCTGTTCACCGCTTCCAAGGCTCCCCAGCCATGACCGATTCCCACCACCAGAGTCGTTTTCCCGGCCCCCAACTCGCCCGCCAGGCAGATCACATCTCCGGGCTGAAGCAACTGGCCCAGCCGGTTTCCGATCTGTTGTGTTTGAGCCGGGCTGTGGGTGGAAAGTTCGAGCCTGTCAGTCACTTGGGCGATTATAACATTGACCATTGGACAGAATCAGGGCGAGCGGCTATCATCTGCGCCATGCGCGTTTTGATTATTTCCGACATTCATGGCAATTTGACTGCCTTAGAGACGGTGCTGGCCGACGCCGCCAACGATTATGATACGGTGTGGTGCCTGGGCGACTTGGTGGGCTACGGCCCCGACCCGAACGAGTGCGTCAACCGCATTCGCGCCCTGCCCAACCTGACCTGCCTGGTGGGCAACCACGACCGGGCCGCCATCGGCAACATTGACATCTCGGCCTTCAACGTGGACGCCCGGCTGGCTATTGCCTGGACTCAGCGGGCGCTGACAAACGAGACTCGCGACTATTTGATCAACCTGCCGGAGCGCTCGCTTCACGGCGATTACACCCTGGTTCACGCCAGCCCCCGCCAGCCGGTGTGGGAGTATATTCTCGATCGCCACACCGCCGACCAGAACTTCGCCCACTTCAACACGCCTTACTGCGTGGTCGGCCACACCCACATGCCCATCATGTACATCAAGCTCAATGGCGACGTGATGGAAATGCGAGCCAACTATGACGAGATTCTGGCTTTGGGCAACGACCGGATTATCATCAACCCTGGCAGTGTGGGCCAGCCCCGCGACAGCAACCCCGACGCCGCCTACGCCATGCTCGATTTTGAGACCCACCACTGGGAATTCCGGCGCGTGCCTTACGACATCGCCGCCACTCAGGCCCGCATGTCCGACGCCGGTCTCCCCTCCCGCCTCATCGCCCGGTTGCAAAAAGGCTGGTAGTCGCTCTCCATCCCGATCACATTTCGCCATGACAGTTATTCGCTCCGCAGTTGCACTGCGGAGCGTTTGTTTTGTCATCTCTTTGTCAGTCGTTTATCAAGCCTGGCAGCGCGCGTTGTGCTATGCTGATAGCAATAGAACACAGGAGGAGACCACCATGAAAACCAAACTATTCACCCTGACTGTCATTTGCGTTTTGGCCCTGGCCGCCTGCGGCGGAGCGGCGGCAACGCCTGAACCTTCTTTTGCCGCCAATCTAGCGTCGGCTACTGCGGCACCTGCCGCCACAGAAGCCCCGGCGCTGGCTGGCGGCGGCGGAGCAACCACCGTCGAACGCCTCGTTATCAAAAACGCCAGCCTGTCAATTGTGGTGGATGACCCGACCGCAGCCGTGCGGAGCATCACCAGCCTGGCTGAAGGCACGGGCGGGTTTGTCGTGTCCACCAACACATTTCGGATTACCACCGGCCCTGATGCGAAGTCTGTCCAACAGGCGAACATAGCGATCCGTGTGCCGAGCGGGCAGTTTAACAGCGTGCTGGAGCAAATTCGGGCGATGGCCGTCGAGGTACAGAACGAAAACATCTCCGGCCAGGACGTGACCGCCGACTACGTTGACCTGCGAAGCCGCCTGAAGAATCTGGAGGCCGCCGAAGCTCAATTGCAGTCCATCATGGAGAAGGCGACCAAGACTGACGATGTGTTGAATGTTTACAACCAGCTTGTGTCCACTCGCGAGCAGATCGAAGTGATCAAAGGCCAGATGAAGTATTACGAAGAGGCCGCGGCTCTGTCGTCCATCAACATTGAACTCACGCCAAACATTGTCACCCAGCCCATCGAAATCGGCGGCTGGCACCCTGAAGGCACGGTCAAGCAGGCCATTGAAGTTCTGGTTCGCATCGTGCAAAGCCTGGTTGACCTCGTGATCACCCTGGGCATCATCTGTGGGCCGTTCGCCGTCGTGCTGGGCCTCCCAGCCCTGTTCGGCTGGCGCTGGTGGTGGAACCGCCGCCAGAAAGCCAAAGCGGCGGAGGCGCAACAGAAGTAACTGGCCTTACGCAAAGGTGACTGTCACTGGCTACAAAGCCTTGAGATTCCGGGCACTCAAAGCCAGTGACAGTCACCTTAGGGCAACTCCCCACCAGAGCCAGGGCAAGGGAACTTCCGGCAAGGGGCGCGCGTCCTTCCTTCACGAACGCAAGTTGTCATCATTGTCAAAAATTGAAAGGACGCCACCCATGAAACGCATCGTTATTACAATCACCCTCCTTGCAACTCTGCTCCTCGCCGCCTGTGGCGGCGCGGCCAGCCCGCTCCCGCGCGAAAGTGTAGTCAGCGGCGAAGCCGCACCTTCCACCGGGTTCAGCGCCCCCGCCGGGCTACCTGCTCAGGTAGCGCCTGCCGCCGACGGGGCCTTCTACGCCCCCGAAGCTCAGGACGTTGCCAGCACCGTCGCCCTTGCTGACCGTCTCGTCATCAAAAACGCCAACCTGTCCATCACGGTAGACGACACAACAGCCTCGGTAGATGTCATTAGCCATCTGGCCGAGAGTCTGGGCGGTTACGTCGTTTCGCTCAACACCTTCCAGACCACTTACGGCCCGGACGCCAAACCCGCCCAACAGGCCAACCTGACTATCCGCGTGCCGAGCGACAAACTCAATGAAGTGCTAAGCCAGATCAAAGGGATGGCCGTCGAGGTGAAGAGTGAAACCATCTCCGGCCAGGACGTGACCTCTGAATACACCGATCTGCGAAGCCGGCTGACCAACCTTGAAGCCGCCGAGAAACAGTTGCAGTCCATTATGGCCGAAGCCACCAAAACCGAAGACGTGCTGGCCGTGTACAACCAGCTTGTTTACACCCGCGAGCAAATTGAAGTGATCAAGGGCCAGATGAAATACTACGAAGAGTCGGCCGCGCTCTCGGCTATCAACCTCGATTTGATCCCGAACATTGCCACCCAGCCGATTGAAGTGGGCGGCTGGCATCCGGACGGCGTCGCCAAGCAGGCCATCGAAGATGCCCTGCGCTTCCTGCAAAACTTCACCGACGGCCTGATCTATTTCGGCATCGCCCGCCTGCCCTTCCTGCTCATTGTCGGCCTGCCTGCCCTGTTTGTTGGCCGCATGTTCTGGCGGCGGACGAAGAAGAACGCGCCGAAAGCGGCCACGACCGGAACCGACTAACGACCACGAAAGTTGATTGAACGGCAAAGGCGCAAAGAAGTTCCTTGCGCCTTTGCTGTGAAATGGAGATTTTGAAAATGATGTTGTTGAGAACCCTCGCCACCTTTATCTTGAGCGCCATTCTCGTAGCCTGCGCCCTTTCGACACCGGAACCCACGCCCGCTCCCGACTATTCCGATCTGGTCATCACCCTCCAACGGACGCCGTGCTTTGGGACTTGCCCGATTTACAAGTTGACGGTGTACGGCGATGGCCGGGTGGAATACGAAGGCGAACAGTTTGTGGCCGTGGAAGGGACACAGACCGCCACGATCACGGCTGACCAGGTGAAGGCGCTGGCGGCGGCATTTGAGCAAGCCAACTATTTCACTTTACCGGACAACTACACCGCGCTCGTCACCGATTTGCCGACGACGATCACCTCCGTCACCTTCAACGGACAGACGAAGACGATTGAAAACTATGGCGGCTGTTTCGAGGAGATTGACAGCCTCAACAAAGCGCCGCAAGCCCTGTGCGACTTCGAGGCTTTGATTGATACGGTGACCAATTCGGCGCAGTGGGTTGGCAACTGACACCCTACCTCACCTTTTTACGATTGAGACCGCCTCGGCGCGTAAATCATCAGCGCCACAAACACAACCGCATCCAACAACAACGCCGAGAACACAATCATCATCGTCACCGGCGGGCCGGCGCGCTCGAACAACTGCCCGATCAGCCACGGCAGAAACATCGCGCCCAAACTTCCGCCGACAAAGAAGAGGCTGGTGAGGCCGCCGGTGATCGTCATGCGCCGCTCGACGAAGGTGAGGGTGGTAGGAAAGACGGAGGCCATGAACAGGCCCAGGCCGCCCGCGCCGACCCAAACCGCCACCGCCGAGTCGGCCCACCCCAGAATCAGGCCCACGCTGAACAAACATCCCAGCAAATCAATCGCCAAAATTGTGCGCGGCCTGAGTCGCGCCGCAACCGGAATCGCCAACAAGCGGCCTGCCGTGAGCGCGCCCCAAAACGCCGAGGTGAGATAAGCGGCAGTGGCCTCGTCAGCCAGCTTCAACCTTGTTGCGTACGTGAAGATCCATGAGCCAAACCCCACCTCGGCTCCAACGTACAAAAAGAAAAAGGCCGCGACCAGAGCAACCAGAACATAGTTGACTCGATCTTCGCGCGCCGCCCTCGCCGCAACATGTGCCGCCGGGCTGGGGACGCGCGACACCCACAGCGCCGCCGGGAAGACCAGAAAAGCCAGCACCCAAAATGCCCAGGTGATGCCGCCGCTCAACAAGATGACCCGGGCCACGATCAGCGGCGCGATGGCCGCCCCGGCCCCAAACATGAAATGCAGACCGTTCATGTACGGCCCGACCTTTTCGCCAAACACCCAGACGAGCAAGGTGTTGCCGCCAACATCAATGGCGGCCTCGGCCATGCCTAAAGCCAGAATGACGACGAACAGCACCCACAACAGCGGCGTGAAAGGGATCAGGATCAGGCTGGCGGTGGCAAGCAGAACGGCCAGAGCCAGGATGGGATGGCCGGGCAGGCGATCATATAAACGGCCCGACAGCAGTGAACCAGCGATGTAGCCGACGGACTTGGCGACGAACAACACGCTGATTTCGCTCAACGTGGTTCGAGTCTGCGCGGCCAGGCCGGGCAATGTCGGCCCCAGAATCGCGCTCATCAGCCCCAGGCCGATGAAAGCCGCATAATAGCCGACCAGATAGGCAACTGTTCGGGGCCGTTTGATAGAAACTGAAGAATCCAGAGACATATTTATCCCTAAAATCGAAGCGGGCGGCCTGTCAGTGACAGGCCGCCCGCTTTTCAGACTTCCGAAGTTTTGGTGCTTGTCCACTTCGGAAGTCTGAATTACACCTCGTTCACAATCGCAAACACCATCGGTCTGCGTTTCATCTCTGAATAGAAGAACTCCGAGAGGCGCTCTTCGACCGAGCGAGCCATGCCGGCGCCGTTGGCGTTGAAAGCGGCCACCTCGGCTTTCTTAGCCGCCATCGAAAACAACTCTTCCGAGTCGCGCACGAAGACAAAGCCTTTCGAGAGAATGAGCGGTTTCTCCACCAGCTTGCGGGTCTTGCGATCCACCAGCAGATTGACGACCACGAAGCCATCGCGGGCCAGGTTCTCGCGCTCGCGCATCACTTCGGGGCCGATGTCGCCCACGCCGGTGCCGTCCACGTAAACGTAGCCGCCCGGCACGCGCTCGCCAATATTCATCGCGTCTTCGGCGAACTCGACGACGGTTCCATTTTCGATCACGGCGATGTTTTCATCAGGAATACCGACCTCGCGGGCCAGGGCCGCGTGCTGGTGCAGTTGGCGCAGTTCGCCGTGAATGGGCACGAAGAACTTGGGCCGCACCAGGTTGATGAACAGCTTCTGTTCTTCGGAACTGGCGTGGCCGGAAACGTGGACGGGCAGGATGGGGTCGTAGATCACGTTGGCCCCGCGTTGGAAGAGACGGTTGATCGTCCGGGACACCATCTCTTCGTTGCCCGGAATCGGGTGGGCCGAGATCACCACCGTGTCGCCCTCTTTCAAGTCGAACTGCCGGTTGCGGCCTACCGAGAGGCGGCCCAAAATGGATGACGGCTCGCCCTGGGAGCCGGTGGTCATGATCACCACCTTGTCGTCGGCCATGTTTAAGGCCTGATCCATCGAGATCAACAAACCGTCAGGGGCTTCAAGGTAGCCGAGCTTCTGGGCCATTTTTGCGTTCTCGACCATCGAGGTGCCGACGAGCGTCATCTTGCGGTCGTTGCGCACACAGGCGTTCACCACCTGCTGGATGCGCGAGATGAGCGAGGCAAACGTGGCAATGATGACCCGGCCCGGCGCGTCGCGCAAGACCTTGTCGAGCGCGCCATCAATCACCGCCTCTGATGGAGTCCAACCGGGCTTGGCGGCGTTGGTCGAGTCCGAGAGCAGGGCCAGCACGCCCCGGCTGGCAAACTCGCCCAGCTTCGAGAAGTCGGTTACCCAGCCGTCCACCGGGGTGTGATCGATCTTGTAGTCGCCAGAGTGGACGACGAGGCCGACCGGCGTGGTGATGCCCAGGCCGACGCAGTCGGGGATGCTGTGGCAAACGTGGAAGAACTCGACGGTGAACGGGCCGATGGTGACGGTGTCGCCGGCCTGCACGGTGTTGAGCGTTGCCTTGTCCAGCAACTTCGCGTCGCGCAGTTTCACTTCCAGCAGGCCGCGGGTGAGCGGCGTGGCATAGATCGGCGCGTTCAGTTCTTCGATGACGTGCTTGATGGCGCCGGTGTGATCCTCGTGGCCGTGAGTGATGATGATGCCGCGAATGATGTCGGCCTTGTCGCGCAAGTATGAGTAGTCGGGGATGATGTAGTCAATCCCCAGCATGTCGTTTTCGGGGAACATGAGGCCGGTGTCCACGATCAGGGCGTTGCGCCCGTACTCGAACACCATCATGTTCTTGCCCACTTCCCCGAGTCCCCCGATGGGGATAATTCGTAATTTATTTGCCATATGTTTCTCCTGTATCTGGCAAGACCTGTGAGGTTTTGAAAACCTCACAGGTCTTTCTAAAAGCGAAGCCCCGGTAGAGTCTGACTCCGCCGAGGCTAGAATGTTTTATGAGTGCTGACAACTATTTACAACTGAAACTTCAACACCTTGCGCAGGTGTTGGTAGTAGGTTTGCAAAATCATCGTCTGCGAAACGTAATCAGACGCTGGAGAGTTTAGCACAGGGTGGGAGGACTGTCAAAAGGTTTACTTTTGGCAGATTTCACCCTATCATTTCAACCGTTGTGGAGATGATTGCAACCACTGCCTCGGTCAGTAAGGCCGCCGAGGTTCAATATTCGGGAAAGGCGCAAAATGTCTGGTGTTGAGAGTTGCCAGTTGCAACCCATGCACTTGAGCAGTGGCGGCGATGAGGCAATCGAAGAAACCCGCGCCATGACTCAGGTGGAACTGGCGATAAAGACCAAGAGCCGTTTTTGAGATTTCTTCGTCAATCCAGAGCATTGAGTATAAAGCCAATTCGCGTTCCACTCGCCGCTGTTCGCTTTGGTTGCGGCAGCCAGCCAACAACTCGGCGGAAGTGATCACCGAAACTCAGCGAGCGTCATCCGATAGCGAGTCGATCCAGTCCTGGGCTGGCTTGTAGCCGCGCAGGATGTCAATCAAAATCGAAGTGTCTAACAGCCACTCTAACTCAGCGGCCATCCTCTCGCCTCTCCACTTTACGTCTCAACTGAGCCGCATAGTCTCCGGAATCGGTGATGTCCTTCCGCTTAGCCCACATACCGAAAGCCGGGTGTGTTTTGCGCCTCGCGCGGCGGGTTTGAACTTTGGCAGATGGCTCGTGGAGCAAAATGACTTCCACCTCGCCGGGCGCAATGTCTTTAGGCAGTTTGACAATCAATTGCTTGTTTGTCGTTACTTTCCCTCGTAATTTTACGGCTACCATGGTCTTATCCTCCAGCAAAGTCAGTTTACTACAATTTCAACCGTTGTGAGTACACGTTATAATCGGCTACATGCCTGAACCCTCACTCGAAGCCCAAATTGGCGCCCTCCTCGCCGAACGCAAACTCACCCTGGCCGCCGCCGAATCCTGCACCGGCGGCCTGATCGCCCACCGCCTTACCAACGTCCCCGGCAGTTCAACCTACTTTCTCGGCGGCGTGGTGGCCTATGCCTACGACGCCAAAGAGCATTTGCTCGGCGTGCATCACGCCACGCTTTACGATCACGGCGCGGTGAGCAAAGAGACGGCGATTGAAATGGCTCGCGGTGCGCGGCGCATCTTCAGCGCCGACATTGCCGTGGCCGTCACCGGCATTGCCGGGCCGGGCGGCGGCCTGCCCAACAAACCGGTCGGCCTGACCTGGATCGCTCTCAGCACCCGCGAGGGCGAAACGGCGCAACAATTTATCTGGGGCAAGGATCGGGAGGGGAATAAAGCCGAGTCAGCTGAGGCGGCGTTGAGGATGGTTTGGGACTATTTGCAGGGAACAAGCGGCGAGTGATATACTCCAACCAACATCGGTCAGGCATTAGGCCGTTCCCTTGAAGCAAGAGAGCGGCAAGGAGGAGTTATGAAATCCCTGGCCTCCGTTATCCTCGCTCTGAGCCTGCTGGCATCATTGGCTCTCCCTGTCTCCGCGCAAACCTGCGCCACACAGCACACCGTAAAACTTGGCGAGAACTTGTTTCGCATCGGCCTGAAGTACGGTGTGAGCTGGCCCGACATTGCGAAGGCCAACAACCTGGCAGACGGCAATAAAATCAAAGGCGGCCAGGTGCTGTGCATCCCGGCCAAGACCACGTCGCCGGTCATCTCCCCGTCCCCGACCGTCATCCCCACATTCACCATCACCGGCGTCGTGCGCGATCAAACGATCACCATTCAAACGTCCAACTTCCCGGCCAACCAGAAGTTCGATGTGTTGATGGGGCCGATTGGCACACACGGCGTGAACGGCACGAAGGTGACCACCACCGACTCTGGCGCTGGCGGTTCGTTCACGGCAACCTACAACATCCCTGCCAACTTGCGCGGCGCGGCGCAGATCGCAATCCGGTTACAGAGCACCTCGGGCTATTTTGCTTACAACTGGTTCCACAACAATTCGACGATCAGGTGAGAATGCTCAACGAAGGGCGGGGACGATAAAGCGATACAAGGCGAACACATCTAACGCGGCCATCGCGATCAGGGCGACTGCCCCAACGACCCAACTCATGTCTCGCCGGGTCAGCCGACTCAATATCCCGCCCCAGCCACTTAGCCCCACCGCCGCCGCCAGCCCAAGCGGAATCAGCGCCGGGAAGAGGTAGCGGCCCTGGTGCTGGACGTAGGAGAGGTTGTAGTAAAGATAGAGGCCGAGGGTGAGGAGGCCGGAAGTAATTAGTAAATAGTAATTAGAGATTAGAGAATTGGACGCTTCGCGTGGAGAATTCTCTAATCCTCTATTTCTCCAATAACCAATAACCAATCCCCCAATCAACAACAACGTGTAAACCAGCAACACTGTATAAACCCGCCCATCCATCACCACCCCCATCCAGCCAAACTGGCCCCAGAAGCTTTGGAAAGTGGTTTGAAAGAAGCGGCGCATTACTTCGGTTGAGCCGAACTCGGCTACCCACTGGCTTGTGCGTGGCTGGTCGGCGACAACCAGGTTGTGGCGGGAGGCGGCCATGAAATCGGGCCAGCCGTAGACAGTGATGTTGCGCCACCACATCAGCGAGCCGATGAGGAGGGCGGGGATAAAGACGACGACGAGCCGAGTGGATAGTGAGCGTAATTGGTTATTAGTTATTGGTAATTGGAGATTGCGCCGCCAGGCCAGCAACAGCATCAGCCCTGCCACCGGCGCAAGCACGTAAGCCTGTGATTTGGTGATGAAGGCCAGGCCAATCACAAATCCCAAAATCCCAAATCCCAAATCCCAAATTTGGCGATTGATTCTCAAGATTAGCCATAAGCCAATCGCAATCAGCAGTTCGGAGAGGCTGTCGTTGTTCACACCCGCCATCATGGCAACGTGTTGCGGGATGAAGGCGATGAACCCGGCGGCCAGCAGGGGCAAGGGCGACTCATGAGTCGCCCCTACAGTCACCCCCACTGCTTCGCGCACGGCAAGAAAGGCAAAGACGATGACGCCCGCGCCGAGTAATAATGAAAACACGCGCAGAGGCAAGAGCGCCCCATCAAACAAAAGGAAGATTGGAGAGGCAAGCAAATAATACAGAGGCGGTTGCCACGACTCGTAGTCAACCGAGTCTACCGAAAGTTCGGGCGGGAAGCCTTGTGAGGTCAGCTGGGAAAGATAAGTCTGATCGTAATCGCCGACGTTCAGCACCGGCAGAGCGCCGTGCTCGGCGATGGTGCGAACATAGTTGTAGTGCGCCGGTTCGTCTGGCACTTGCCAGGCAGGGGTGAGGAGGGCGTACTGGAAGCCGATGGCAAGGTAGGCGGCGATGATAAGCGAGACAAGGAGAAGGGGAGAAGGGGAGACAAGGAGAAACCCGTCTCCTTGTCTCCTTGTCTCCTTGTCTCCCTGTTTAAGTATTGCCATGCAACCTCGCCACTTCCTCCTCTGCCACCTTCTCCTCCAGCTTCTTGAACAGCGGCGCGGGCGGGCGCAAGACTTGATGCGGCCTGAGTTCGCTCGGTTGCCATTTGCCCACAGCGCCGGCCGGATCGTAAGTCAGCGCTTCGTGAGCGCGAGACGGCTCTTCGTAAGTCACTATCTTTTGTGTTCCGAAGAGCGCGCCGGGATAGCCGAAGTAGCTGTGCAGTTGCTCCGACGAGAACGGCAGGAACGGCGCAAAGATGACTTTGAGCGAGTCGATGGCTTTGAGAGCGGTGTACACAGTTTTGGCCGCCGCGGGCCGGTCGGCTTTGATCTCGCTCCAGGGCGCTCGAACGTCAAGGTAGCGGTTGACTTCGCTCGCCAGGCGCAAAGCTTCAGCCAGCGCCGCCCGCAGTTTCACCGCGTCGAGCAACGCGCCAACACTTTCAAAACCGGCGTTGATGCTGGCAATCAACTCGCGATCTTCGGGGCGAAGCGGGCCGGGGTCGGGCACTTCGGCCTCGAAGTTCTTGTAAGCAAACGACAGGACGCGATTCGCCAGGTTGCCCCACGTGGCCACCAGTTCGTTGTTGTTGCGAGCCACAAACTCGCTCCACGACCAGTCGGCGTCTTTGGACTCTGGCATGTTGGCCAGCAGGTAGTAGCGCAGAGCGTCCGGGTCGTAGCGTTCGGCAGAGTCCAGGCCCCACACCGCCCAGTTGCGGCTACCCGAAATCTTTTGCCCCTCAAGGTTCAAGAATTCGTTGGCCGGAACGTCGTAGGGAAGGTTGAGGGTTTTGGCCGGGTCGGTTTCGTAGAGGCGGTTGGCCCCGATGAGTTGCGCCGGCCAGATGACGGCGTGAAAGGGGATGTTGTCCTTGCCGATGAAGTAATATGTTTTTGCCGCCTTGTCGTACCACCAATCTTTCCATGCTTCAGGCTTGCCGTTGTTGCTCGACCATTCAATCGAAGCCGAGAAATAACCAATAACGGCCTCAAACCACACGTAGAGACACTTCCCACTCCAATTATCTATTGGAACCGGAATGCCCCAATCGAGATCGCGAGTGATGGCCCGGCCATGCAGGTCGGCCACGTCCTGCCGCGAGCGGTTGATGACGTTGGGCCGCCAGTGCTCCTTGCCGTCATTGAGGTAGCGGCTTAACGCGGGCGCGAGCTTGCCGAGATCGAGATAGAAATGCTCAGTCTCACGCAGTTCAAGCTGGCCGCCATCTTTGGCGCGTGGATTGATCAGTTGAACCGAGTCGAGCAGGTTGCCGCAGTTGTCGCACTGGTCGCCGCGCGCGTTGGGGAAGTGGCAAATGTAGCACTCGCCTTCCACGTAACGGTCGGGCAGGAAGCGGCCCTTGCCCGGCTCGTACCACTGCTGTTCCTTCTGAGTGTAAAGGTAGCCGTTCTCTTTGAGCGCCAGAAAGATGTCCTGCGACACCTTGAAGTGATTCTCGGTGTGGGTGGTGGTGAACAGATCGTAGGCCAGCCCGAACTTGACGAACAGATCGAGAAAGCGGCGATGGTAGCGTTCGTAAATTTCCTGCGCCGACACGCCCTCGGCATCCGCCCGGACGGTGATGGGCGTGCCATGTGCGTCGGTGCCGGAGACCATCAGCACCCGGTTGCCCTTGAGGCGATGGTAGCGGGCGAACACGTCGGCGGGCAGGTAAGCACCGGTGATGTTGCCCACGTGAATGTCGGCGTTGGCGTAAGGCCAGGCTACGGAAACGAGAATGTTTTCGGTCATGTCAGTCTCCTCAACAGCTTGAGATTATATCCGCAGATTACGCAGATTTCCGCAGATCATTTTTATCTGCGCGCGAAGCGTCTGCGAAAATCTGCGGATTAAACAAAACCGCCAGCCGAGGCTGGCAGTTCTTGGTGTTACAGGGAAATCGCGCGCGTGCGCGACCCATCACGGTCAGGCGGCCCCGCCGCCCGACCGACACGGTCGGCCACACATCAACATCGAGAACGTCGAACTGAATTTGAACATGGCGCTATTCTATCACAAGTTTTTTCAGGCGCATCAACTTTTATACAAATTTTCCGTAGACTAAAGCAGTCAGGGGTTAGCCACATCTATAACCCACGCTAAACCCAAGCGATCAATATAAACATCCTGGTTTACAAGCACGAAACGATCATCAGGAGACCAATCGAAATACTGGTATAGCCAAAAGTCTTGGGGCAAATCAACTGCCAATTGATAAAAATCACCTTCAGTATTCATCAAAGCAATGCTTGTTGTGGAATTAGCGAACACCACTTGCTTTCCATCATGTGACCAAGATGTTGGCACAATTTTCATTGACCAAGCAGGGTTGCCATAATAAGCCGAACCAGAGATCATCCTGATAGATTCTATGGCCGATGTTTCACTATTCCACATTCCCACTTGGAATAAATGCGGATCGTCGGTTGAAACAACAATCAACGCCCACCTGTGATCGGGGCTCATTTCCACCTGTCTGGCATTTTCAACCAGCATTAGAGATTTTCGAGTCAACGGATCGAAAGCCATAAACCCGAATGACGAGTTAGGATCTTCGGCTGAAGCCATATCGGTTGGCAGAGTGACAAAATACAAAACCGAATCATCGTCTTTCCAACCCAAAAATTCAACGAACTTGCCAGCCCCACGTGAACGACGAACATTCCCTTCCCACTTGTGATCGAGATGAGCAGTAGTCAACACATAGTTCTGGCCGGTTTGGAAATCAAACACGCTATAGGAAAACTCATCATGCGATTCTTCGGACTTGCCAGTATCCAATGCAAGCCAGCGATAATTAAAGGAATACATCGGTAGCTGATGTCGAGGCGACGGGTTTCCGCCAGCGGCAGTACTCCATGAAACCAAGAATTCGCGGGTACTAACTCGATAATACCTATAAGTGCTACTGGAGTTGTGGCAAACACAACTCACTAAAATATCATTAGTCAACCACCAAAAATGAATATAGTCACCAAAAGCAATATTAAATGGGGAGCTTAAAAGAGGTTGGCCTTGCTTGTCTATCAACATGATAGAAGCTAAACGATTCCACTCATCCTTTGATTGCGCGTAAGCTATGCGGTTGCCATCAGGCGACCAAGCCATTCCACCGAACGGCACGGTAGTTGCTATTTTGCGAGGTTCACTTCCATCAATACCCCAAACGTGAATTCCATCTGTTTCATCTTCAAGAATCGCCACGGCCGAATTATCTGGCGACCAGATAGCCGAACAACCACCAGACGAAGTTTGAATGGCCGCGTGTCCAATTTGTTGATTATCAGGAAGATGAAACAAATCTATGCCATTGTCACAAACAATGAGATATTGCCCATCAGGCGAAAGGAGACGGTGGCGATCATCAAGTTCCTCAATTAATATATCAGCAGGCATATCGGGTTTCGTAACATCTAAAATCGCATCTCCTCTGTTAGAACCTTCAAACCTCAAGGAGGTATCATTGTGCCATGAGATAAACTCATATCCAAATCTAGCGGGCTTCACTTGCCACGCTTTAATGAACCACTCTCCTATTGTTGGCGACACGAGCCTGGGCACTAACTCACCTGGCGAGAAAACAGGAGAGTTGGCTGGAAGAGTTGGTGGCGGGGTGTTAGCATCTGCGTACTTGACGGGCGAAGATGTGATAGCGACTGATTCAGTTGTCGCCGTGCTCCCTGGCCGTCCGCTGACACAAGAGGCCAGCAACAGACAGATCGCCAGATTGACCCATAAAGTTTTAGACTGGATTTTCATTTCCTTCATCAGCCAGAGTAGTTTACCACGCCAACAATTCTGTCACTGAGTTGGCGGCGGTGCGGCTGATGGCGGCCTCCGACGGTGAAACCGCCACTGCTAGAGAAGGTGTTATCTCAGGGGTGGCGGTCGGCGACGACTTCAAATGATTTTGTGAACGCCACGACTTGTGTCAGCGTGGCGTCAATCGGTTGCTCAATGCCAACTTCAAACGTGCCGCCGTAGGCCGACAACAGCATTGCAACAGCAACGCTCAAACCATAAATGGCAAGAAGTTTTCGGCTCTCCATTCACTTGCTAGTTTAGATGCTTTTCAGCCGTCTAACCATCAACCAAAAACAGACTGCCGACGATGAAGAATGGCACAGGATAGATGAAAGCCAGCACCAGGCCCTCCCAGGGCAGGCCGGTGACAAATGTCGAGTACAGGGCCGCCACACAAAGCGCTAACGCCCCGGCAACCACAATCCGCCCGCCGGGCCGAGTCCAGCGGCAGGCGCTGAAAACGCCCAGGATACAAACGGCCAGACAAACAATGACGGGCCATCCCTGGGGCGGCACGCCATCCTCATTGGTCAACGCCAGCAGGAGGATCAGCAAAAAGAAGCTGTTGATCATGACGCCGAGGGCGCGAGTCATCCAGCGGGTGGTGGGCAAGTAATCATGGGTAGGCATGGGCAATGTTCTCCTTGTGATCGGGCGCGGCTTCTTGTTAGACGCCAGAGGGGCCGGGCAGGTTTCCGGCTCGGAGAACATCGTAGCAAATCAACGTCACACCGGTTTTTCAGGGCGTGACAGGCTTGCTATAGCGTGTTACAGATTTGTCACAAGGGGAGTCAGACTCAGACTTCCGAAGTCTTCGAGACTTCGGAAGTCTGAGTCTTGGGGAACTAACTTTTGATGGGCAGGCGCACGGTGAAGACCGTGCCCTGCCCGGGGCGGCTTCGGACGACGATTTGGCCGCCGTGCCGCTGGACGATGGCGCTGGTGAGCGCCAGCCCGAGGCCGCTGCCGGGTACGCCGCGCGCGCCCTGACCCCGGTACAACTCTTCCCAGATGTGGGGCATGTCTTCTTCGGGGATGCCGGGGCCGGTGTCGGCCACTTCGATCACGACGGCGGCCCCGTCCTCGAAGGCGCGAACTTCAACCGTGCCGCTAGGCCGGGTGAACTTCAGCGCATTGTCGAGCAAGTTATGGACGACGAGCAGTAGCAGATCATGGTCACCGAAGATGGCGGGCAGAGGCCAGGGTGCTTGCGGCAGTTGCAATGAGAGGCGGCGAGTCCCGGCCTCAGGCCGTTCTTGCGCCAACTCGAAGACTTGTTGCAAAAGGTCGGCCATGTCTACTGCCGAGCGTTCGAACGGGCGCGTTTCGAGTTCGGAAAGTTTGCGAAGGTCGGCGGTGAGGCGGCTGATGCGTTGCACTTGAGCCTGGATGCTGGACAACGTTTCGGCGGAGTCGCCGTCCCCCACATTCACCAGCCCGGCCCGAATCGCCGTGAGCGGATTTTTCAGTTCGTGATCGAGTCTCTGCAAAAAGCGGCGGCGGTCGGCGGCAACTCGAAGGATCGTTTGCGTCAGCGTTTGGCCGTGTTGATTCTCCAACCAGGCCCAGCCGCCCAACGCCAACATGAGCAACGTGGAAAGGCCGATGCCCAGCAGGAGCGACAGGGTGCCAAGATCAGCGCGCAGGTAAAGGATCGGGTTGTTGAGTTGACCCAGGGCCAGGGTTGCAGTAACGGTTGCCCCGATGCAAGCCGGTATCAACGAGACGGCCCACAACGCGAGTCGCTTCACGCCACACCCTCAACCGATCCCACGAACCGATAGCCCTGCCCCGGCACAGTTTCGATGAAGCGCGGCTCGGATGGATCGTCGTTCAGAGCGCGGCGAAGTTCGGCGATGCGAGTGTCTACCGTTCGCGTGCCGGCCGGATACTCCCAGCCCCAAACAGCATCGAGCAACCGCTCGCGGCTGATGAGTTCGTCAGGATGAGTCATCAGGTATTCGAGCAGGGCGCTGGCTTTGGGGGTGAGCGTCACTTCGTTTCCGGCGAGCCAGGCGCGGCGTGATGTGCGGTCGAGCAACAGGTCGCCGCTGGCGATGCGGGAGGCGGTGGCGAGCGGCGGCTGGCCGGGCCGCGCCCGCCGGAGCACGGCCTTCAGGCGGGCCACCAGTTCGTGCGGGTCGAAGGGCTTGTTGAGGTAATCGTCTGCGCCTTCTTCGAGAGCCATTGCCCGCTCGCTGGACTCGCCAACTTGGGTCAGCAGAATAACGGGCGTCCAGTTTCCGGCGCGGCGCAGGCGGCGCAGGGCTTCACGGCCATCCAGAACCGGCATCAGCACATCCATGATGACGATTGCCGGGGTGGAAGCCGCTACCTGACGCAGAGCGTCTTCGCCATTGGCCGCCACGACGACCTCGAACCCCGACCGTTCCAGGAACGGGGCCAGGTTGTCGGTGATGGCGGCTTCGTCGTCCACCAGCAGAACACGAGGTTTTTCTTCCATGAGGCGGAGTCTACCATGCCCTTGACAGCCTTCGCTCACCCGATTAAGATTGTTCCACATACTGAAACATAGTTCATATAATGAAATCGCCAGAAACCTACCCCGGCGCGCAAACCGTCCAGCGCGCCGTCTCCCTCCTCAAAACATTCACCGACTCCCAATCGGAGCTTGGTTTAGCCGACCTGGCCCGCGCGGTGAGCCTGAACAAAACCACCACTCACCGCCTGCTGGCCGCTCTTGAACGAGAAGGCCTCATCTCCCGCAACCCGGCCAACGAAGCTTATCGTCTCGGCCCCGAATTGATCGTGCTGGGCTGGCGGGCGCTGAGGGCCAACGACCTGCGCACTGCAAGCCACTCCGAATTGCAATTGCTGGCCCAGGAAACCGGCGAGACGGTGACCCTGGAAGTGCTGGCCGACAGCGACACCTTGATTCTCGACGAGGTGATCAGCCGCCACATGATCGGCGGCACCCCTTCCATCGGCACGCGCTGGCCGGCCCACGCCACCTCCACCGGTAAGGTCATGCTGGCCTTTCTATTAGATGCTGAACGCGAGGCGCATCTTCAAAGCCGCCTGACCAAAATGACCGAGAACACCATTTCGTCACGCGAGGCGCTCAAGCGCGAACTGGCGCAGGTGCGCGAGCAAGGCTACGCAATTGCCAACGAAGAATTGGAGATCGGCTTTGTGGTAATCGCCGGGCCTGTGTTCAACCACGAAGGCCAGGTGGAGGCCGCCATTAGCGTGGGCGGCCCCGGCGCGCGGATGACCGATAATCGCCTGCCGAAAATTGCGGCGCTGGTCAAGGAATCTGCTAGCCGAATTTCGCAAAAGCTCGGATACCGATCTGAACAATAGTCGCTCTCGCTGGATTTCGCGGAGCGTCCAGCGGCGGACTACAAATCCGCCGCGAGCAAACCCAAGAAAGGACACTCATGCAAGCCTTCGAACTGTCTCAATTGATTCCCAAATTTCAACGAGAAAAACATTTCTATCAAGAGTTCCTGCGCCCGCCAAGCGGGACGATGAGCGTGGGCATCTACACCCTGGCCGCCGGCGCAACCGACCCCCAACTACCGCACGCCGAAGACGAAGTCTATTACGTCGCCAGCGGGCGCGGGCAGATTCAAGTGGCGGGAGAAGATCGCCCTGTTCAGTCCGGTTCGATCATCTTCGTCAAAGCCGGAGAAGACCACCGCTTTCACAGCATCGTCGAAGACTTGACCCTGCTGGTGTTCTTCGCGCCAGCCGAAGGAACATCGTAGACGAAAGACGAAGGGCGGTAGACGAAAGAAACCACCTTCGCCATTCGTCATTTGTCATTCGCCATTTGTCATTATGCTTACAGGCACTCCCTTTCACTCCCGCACCTCCCCTCTCTGCCAGGCCCAGAACTGGCGGCGCTGGGGCGGCCATCTCGTCGTCAGCTCCTACGAGCTTTTGCCCGACCGCGAATACTGGGCCATTCGCAACAGCGCGGCGCTCATTGACGTCTCGCCGCTCTACAAGTATCGAGTCAGCGGGCCGGACGCTCTGCGCCTGCTCAACCGCGTCGTCACTCGCGATCTGTCCAAGCTCGCCGTCGGCCAGGTGGCTTACACGCCCTGGTGCGACGAGCACGGCAAGGTGATTGACGACGGCACCATCGCCCGGCTCGACGATCAAATTTTCCGCCTGACCTCCGCCGAGCCAAACTATCGCTGGCTGTGCGACAACGCAATGGGCCTAAACGTGACGATTGAGGACGTGTCGAGCCGCACCGCCTCGCTGGCCCTGCAAGGCCCGCGCTCGCGTGAAATTCTCAAGGCCGCCTCGTCGGGCGCAGATTTGGACAGGCTGAAATATTACCGGCTGGTTCGGGCCGACATCGGCGGCTGCCCCGTCGAAATCTCGCGCACCGGCTACACCGGCGACCTCGGCTACGAAATCTGGATCGAGGCCAAACACGCCGAGTCGATCTGGGACACGCTGGTCAGTAAAGGCAACGGTTACGGCCTCACGCCTGCTGGAATCTGGGCGCTCGACGTGGCGCGGATCGAGGCCGGGTTGATCATGCTCGACGTGGATTACGTCTCGGCCAGGCGGGCGACGATTGAGGCCCAGAAGTCGTCGCCGTTTGAGATCGGCCTCGGTTGGGCCGTCAACCTGGACAAACCCAACTTCATCGGACGCAAAGCCTTGATGAAAGAAAAAGAGCAAGGTTCAACGTGGCAGTTCGTGGGCGTGGAAGTGGAGTGGGACTCGCTGGAGCGACTCTACAACGATGTTGGCCTGCCGCCTCAACTGCCAACGATTGCCTTTCGCGCCAGCGTGCCAATTTTCTCTGCGGGCCGTCAGGTGGGCTACGCCTCCAGCGGTTGCTGGTCGCCGATTCTCAAGAAGTACATCGCCCTGGCCCACGTCGAGTCGGCGCACGCCAAACCGGGCGCGCTGGTGACGATGGAAGTGACGGTTGAACACCGCCGCAAATTCGCGACGGCGCATGTTGCGAAGATGCCGTTCTTTAATCCTGAGAGGAAGAGGGCCTAATCTCCAATTCTCCAATTCTCGAAATTCGAGAATTGGAGAATTAGAGAATTAGCACGCTCAGAGTCTAACTATGTCAAACACCTACGACGCAATCATCATCGGCGGCGGGCACAACGGGTTGGTGACGGCGGCTTACCTGGCTCGCGCCGGAAAAAAAGTTCTGGTGCTGGAACGGCGGCATCTGGTCGGCGGGGCGGCGGTCTCTGAAGAAATATACCCCGGCTTCAAGTTCACGGTCTTCTCTTACGTCGTCAGCCTGCTCAGGCCGGAATTGATTCGTGATCTGCAACTGCCGAAGCACGGCCTGGAGATTCTGCCTCTGCCCAGCACGCTCACGCCTTTGCCGAACGGCGACCACATCGCCTTCTGGGACGACCACGACGAGACGCGGCGCGAGATTTACCGCCACTCGCCCAAAGACGCCGACGCCTACGACGACTTCGGCCACCTGATGCACCACATGGCCATGGCCGTCAAACCCATCATCGGCATGATCCCGCCCGACCCGACCTCGCTGAGTCCCAACGATCTCGCCGGGTTAGCAAAGTTGGGCGGTCACATGCGCGGTCTGGGCGAAGAAAAATTCACCGCCCTCTTCAAACTCATGACGATGAGCGCCGCCGATTATCTCGACGAGTGGTTCGAGACCGACGCTCTCAAAGGCACCAAGTCGGCCAGCGGCATCATCGGCACGTTCATGGGGCCGCGCTCGCCCGGCACGGCTTACGTGCTTCTGCATCACTACATGGGCGAGATTGACGGCGCGTTCCGGGCCTGGGGCTTTGCCAAAGGCGGCACGGGCGGAATCAGCGAAGCCATCGCCAGCGCCGCCCGAAGTTTCGGCGTTGAGATTCGACTCAACGCCGGCGTGTCACAGGTGATCGTTAAGAACGGGCAGGCCGTCGGCGTGGCGCTTGAAAACGGCGATGAGGTTTACGCCAAAGTGATTGCCTCCAGCCTTGATCCAAAGCGCACCTTCCTCAAGATGATCGAGCCGAAAGAATTGCCGACTGATTTTGTGGACGGCATTCGCAAGTACAAGATTCAAGGATCGTCAGGTAAAGTGAATCTGGCGTTGGACCGCCTCCCCGACTTCACCTGCATGCCCGGCGTGGGGCGGCATCATTATGGCGCAATCTCCATCAGCCCCAGTGTAGACTATATCGAACGCGCTTATGATGACGCCAAGTACGGGCGCTTTTCACAGCGGCCTTACATTGACATGATCATCCCTTCGATGATCGATTCCAACATGGCCCCGCCCGGCAAGCACGTCATGTCCTGCTTCGTGCAGTACGCGCCGAGTTCCATCGAGGGCGGCTGGGATGAGGCCAAGCGCGAAGCCTTTGGCGACGCCGTGATTGACACCATCGCCGAGTACGCGCCCAACATCAAAGACATCATCCTGCACCGGCAAGTGCTTACGCCCTGGGACATCGAACAGATGACTGGCCTCACCGAGGGCAACATCTTTCAGGGCGAACTGCTTTTGCATCAACTCTTCTTCCTGCGCCCGACTCAGTCGTGGGCCAAGTATCGTAGCCCGATCCGCAATTTCTACCAGTGCGGCTCAGGCACGCACCCCGGCGGCGGCATCATGGGCGCAAACGGGCGGCTGGCGGCGGGGGAGATGTTGAAGGATGGGAAAGTGTGATTAGAGAATTGGGGGATGGGAGGATTCTCGAATTCGCCAATCCTCCAATTCTCTTATATGGAGTGACCATGAGCAATTACGATGCCCTCATCATCGGCGCCGGCCTGAACGGGTTGACCGCCGCCGCTTATTTAGCCAAAGCCGGACTCAAAGTGTTGGTTGTAGAAAAACGCCCTGTGCTCGGCGGGACGGCGGCCACTGAGGAAGTTTTTCCGGGGTTCAAGTTCGACACCGTCGCCCACAAAATCGGCGGCTTGCGATCCGACATCGTTCGCGATCTCGATCTGGCCAAGCACGGTCTCGAAATCCTGCGAAGCGAGGTCAACACCTTCACGCCTCTGCCCGACGGAAGGCGCTTGACGCTTTGGGAACACAGCGGCAAGACTATCGAGTCGATCCAGCAATTCTCGAAGAGTGACGGCGAAAAGTGGCTGAAGTTCAGCGCTCAGATGACGAAGCTGGCCGGCTTTCTGGACGCGATGTACTCGGCGGGAATGCCAGGGTTGACCGCCACTGACGGTGGCGACCTGATGACACTGCTTGGCCTGGGCGGCAAACTGCGCCAGCTTGGCAACAAGGACATGATGGAGATGGTGCGCCTTTTGCCCATGTCGGTGGCCGAACTGCTCAACGACTGGTTCGAGGGCGAGGCGCTCAAAGGCACGCTGGCCGCGAGCGGAATCACCAGCCTTCATCAGGGGCCGCGCGCCGCAGGCACAGGCTACAACTTTTTGCACCATCACGTCGGATGCAAGGAAGGATCATTCCGCCCGACCGCGTTTCCAAAGGGCGGCATGGGCGCGCTGGCCGAGGCGCTGGCAAGTGCGGCTAAGGCAAGCGGCGCAGAGATTCGGACGAGCGCGACGGTGATGCAAGTGATTGTGAAGAGTGACCGGGCAACCGGCGTGGCGCTGGCAAGCGGCGAGGAGATTTCGGCTCGCATGGTCATCTCCAGCGCCGACCCGCGCAACACGTTCTTCGGCCTGAACGATCCCTTCAACTTCGATCCGAGCTTTGTGCAGAGCGTGCGCAACATTCAATTCCGGGGCGTGGTGGCGAAGGTGAATCTGGCGCTCGACAAATTGCCGAACTTCACTGCCCTGCCTGGCGATAGGCCGCATCTTCGTGGTTCCATTTCAATCAGCCCCAGCCTCAACTATTTAGAGAAGGCTTACGATGCGGCCAAGTACGGCGAGTTCTCGCAGAAGCCCTACCTTGAAGCCGTGATCCCGTCATTGCTCGATCCGTCGCGCGCGCCGGAGGGCAAGCACGTGATGTCGGTTTGGGTGCAGTATGCGCCGTATCACTTGAGAAATGGGAAATGGGGGGAAATGAGGGAAAGGTTAGGTGACGTGGTGATTGAGACGTTGGCCGAATATGCGCCCAATCTTCCATCGGCCATTTTGCACCGGCAGGTGATCACGCCGCTCGATCTTGAAGAGACTTACGGCTTGACTGAAGGTAATCCGTATCACGGCGATATGACCCTCAACCAACTTTTCTTCATGCGGCCTGTGCCGGGTTGGTCGCAATATCGCACGCCGCTCGGCGGGTTGTACCTGTGCGGCTCTGGCACACACCCTGGCGGCGGCCTGCCCGGCGCGGCGGGGCGCAATGCGGCGAAGGAGATTTTGAAAGGTATGAAAGCGTCCTGAGCGAAGTTCTCTGTCAACGAATTTCCAACGAATAAACGAATGCCCACGCCGCACGACATTCGTTTATTCGTTCGCGAAGCGTATTCGTTGACAGATAGGCCCACCTTTCGATTATTTCTCGGAGTAACGCCATGCGACCCACGCTCAAGGTGATTCCCGACGACCTCATCCCAAAGATTCTCGACGAGGCCAAGCGTATCCTGCACGAGATTGGCATCGAAGTGCGCGGGCAGGGCCTGCGCCAGCGCCTGCTCGACTATGGTCTGCGACAAGACCCTTCGAGTGGCCGCGTGCTGTTTACGCCCGATGTAGTGGACAAGGCCATCGCCAGCGCGCCGCGATCCTTCACCCTGTATGATCGAAATGGCAAGCCGCACACTGAACTTGGCGGAAACCGAGTCCACTTTGTGCCCGGGTCCAGCGGACTCAAGATTCTCGACCATCGTTCTGGCGAGACCCGACTTTCCAAAACACACGACTTCGTTGAGTATGTGCGGCTGGCGGATGGGCTTTCGAACATCTCATATCTCGCCACCGCCTTCTCGACGAACGACATCGAGCCGCAAGTGTCAGATGCGTGGCGGCTGTATTTGTGCTTGACGAACTCGCTCAAGCCCGTAGTGTCTGGCGCGTTCACCGAGCATGGCGTGCCGCGCATGACCGAGATGATGGGACTCTTCCGGCGCGACAAGGCCGACCTGATCGCCCGCCCGATGTCCATCTTCACCATCACCGCCACCGGCATGTTTCGCTATAGCGAAGACTCGTGCCAGAACTTGGTGGACTGTGTTGAGCTTGGCATCCCGGTTGAAATTGTGCCAGTCACGCTCATGGGCCTCATCGCGCCAGTGACTCTTGTCGGCGCAACGGTGAGCCACTGCGCCGACGTGCTGGCCGGGCTGACGATGGCCCAGATCATCAAACCGGGCGCGCCTGTGTTGTTCGGCGGCGCTCCGGCCACGTTCCATATGAAGACGGCGTCTGCGCCGATGGCGGCGATTGAGGCCCTGCATCTTGATGTCGCTTATGTGGAAGTCGCCAAATCGTTGGGCCTGCCGACTCAAAGCTATATGGCCTTGAGCGAAGGCAAGTTCCTCGACGCGCAGGCCGGGGCCGAGACGTTTGGCAGTGCTTTGCTGGCGGCGTTGGCCGGAGTCAACTCGGTGTCCGGGCCGGGCATGTTGGATTACGTGCTGACCTTCAGCCTGGAGAAGCTGGTGTTCGACGACGAGTTGTGCGGCCAGGCTTTGCACTTCATGCGCGAGTTCACGCCGCTGGAAGATTTGAACACGGTTGATCTCGTTCGTCACTTGCTTGAAGAGCAACATATGATTACCGCCGAGCACACTCTCAAGTATTGGCCGCAGGAGCTTTACCTGCCGGGGCCGACGGTGGATCGAGTCAACCGTGAGACGTGGATGAATCAGGGCGGCCTGAGCTTACAGCAGAGGGCGCATCACGAAGTTGAACGGCGGCTGGCAACTTACACGCCGGTTGAAACTGATTCGGCGGTTGATGCCGAACTGCGGCGCATCATTCGATCCGGCCTGACCACCGACGCCCCGTTCCCGGAAACCCCTGCCCCGGCAGTGGCGGCCTCCACTGGCGACTCGCCGGGTCGCCGGGCGCGGCGGCGTGGGCGAGAGAAAGTCAACTAACCTTATGCTATGATCAGCGCCGGGAGGCTCTATGCTCAACAAACTTCGCGAACCCGTCAACGGGTTGACTCACTACTTCGCCGCAATCCTGGCCGCCGTCGGCCTGGCGGCGCTGGTCATCATCAGCCGCAACGATTGGCCTAAACAGCTTTCGTTCGTCGTCTACGGCGCCAGCCTGACGCTGTTACTGCTGGCCAGTGCCGCTTACCATCTCATCAAAGGCTCGCCGCAAAGAATCCAGTTCTTGCGTAAGCTCGATCATACGGCGATTTATTTTTTGATCGCCGGGACGTACACGCCAATTTGCTTCAACATGTTCACCGGATTTTGGAGGTGGGGGCTGTTGTCCATCATTTGGGCTATCGCGCTGGCCGGAAGCGGCTTCAAGATCGCCTTCATCAAAACGCCGCGCCTGCTCACGGCGGGCGTGTACGTGATCATGGGCTGGTTGGCAGTGATGGGCGTCAACGAGATCATCCGAGTGTTTCCAGTGGCGGCCATCCTCTGGCTGGTGGCGGGTGGTCTGTTCTTCACCGTCGGCGCGGTTGTGTATGTCACCAAGACCTTCAACTTCGTCCCTGGCGTGTTTGGCTTCCACGAAGTGTGGCACCTATTTGTGATCGGCGGATGCGCTTGCCACTTCATGGTGATGTTGCTCTACGTTGCGCCGTTCCCTCGCCCGGCCTGACCGGTTTGCTCCGGCTTCAACGGTAGAGACCGCTTCCCCAACATCGGGGAAGCGGTCTCTTTTTAAAGGCCGTGACATTTGGCACTGGCCGTTAATGAACTTCATACTTGACTCTACCCCAAAAAGCCGGGTAAAATGCCAATAGTTTACCCATCCCCCCTGGGGGGGGTCTAGCTAGAAAGGGCGAGCGACATGGAAGACAACAAGAGAAAAGCGGACACCTTGCGGCGGCTGAAGAGTGTGGCCGGGCATGTGAAGGGCGTGGAAAAGATGATCGAAGACGATGCTTACTGCATCGAAGTCATCGCCCAGATTCAGGCCATTCAGGCCGCGCTCAACAAAGTGAAAGCGCAGATACTCGACGAACACCTGCACCACTGCGTGATCACCGCCGTGCGGGGCGAAGACCCGAACGAGCGCGAACGGGTGCTGGCCGAGATCGCCGACGTGTTTGAGACGGCGACAAAGGTGTAAAGATGCCAACTTGACGATAGACGGTGGACGGCAAACGACAGTCGTCTTTCGCCAATCGTCCGTCGTCAGAATCATATCAACAATCTAAGGAGATTCCTACAACCATGACCACCATTACCCTCAAAGCGCCGGCCATTTCGTGCGGCCACTGCGTGAAGACGATCCAGAACGAAGTGAGCGAACTTGTGGGCGTGAAGAGCGTCGTCGCTACGCAGGATAGCAAGCTGGTGACGATTGCCTACGACGACCCGGCGACGAAAGAGCAGATCGAAGCCTTGATGGCCGAGATCGGCTATCCAGTAGAAAAGTAAACCTCGCCATGAGCCAGGGCGACAAGTACATTCCGGCGCTGGGACACAAAAGCCTGACCCCGCTCTACGACCCGTTGCTCAGTTGGGTCATGCGCGAGGAGACGTTCAAGCGCGCCCTGATCAAGCAGGCCAACATCGGGCAAGGCCAGCGCGTGCTCGACCTGGGCTGTGGCACGGCTACCCTCACCATCCTCGTCAAGCAGACTCACCCTGAGGCTGAGGTCGTCGGGCTGGATGGAGATACGCAGGTGCTCGAAATTGGCCGGGCCAAAGCGGCAAAGGCCGGGGTGGACATCAAGCTGGATCACGGCCTGGCCTTTCAGTTGCCTTACCCTGACGCCTCATTCGACCGGGTGCTGTCCAGCCTGGTGTTTCATCACCTGGCCAGAGAAGATAAACAGCGCGCCCTGAACGAGACGTTTCGGGTTCTGCGGCCCGGCGGCGAGTTACATCTCGTGGACTTCGGCAAGCCGCACAATGCGTTTGCTCACTTCATCTCTCAGTTTGTCCGCCGACTCGAACGGGCGGCTGATAACATCGAAGGCCGGTTGCCAGAGATGATGCGCCACGCCGGTTTTGAAAAGATTGAAGAGCCGGCGTGGTTTACAACCGTCTTCGGCTCACTCTCTTCTTACAAAGCATTGAGAAGCAAGGAATAAGTATGCCTACCAAACAACTCACCCTCCCCGTCACCGGCATGACCTGCGCCAACTGCGCGGCGACGATTGAGCGCAACCTCAAGAAACTGCCGACGGCGGCCAACGTCAACGTCAACCTGGCCTCTGAAAGGGCGACGCTCGAATTTGATCCGGCACAACTGACTCAGGATCAAGTCATCGCCCGCATCGAGAAAGCCGGCTACGGGGTAGCCGTCGCCGAAGCCGTTTTGCCGATCAAACGGTTGAGCGATGACAACGACGCCCGCCGTTTGGAAAAAACCTTGAGCAGGCTCGATGGCGTGCTGTCGGCAAAGGTCAGCTTTGCCACTGAGAAAGCGGCAGTGAATTACATTCCCACGCTCGTGAGCCAGGGCGATTTGAGATCGGCCATCAGTAGTTCGGGGTTTGAGGCGGTAATTGCCGAAGGCAACGTCGAAGACGCGGAACGGCAGGCGCGCGAGAAAGAGATCAACCACCAGAAACATTTGCTCATCGTCGGCCTGATCCTCAGCGTGCCGCTGTTCGCGCTTTCGATGATGCGCGACTTTGGCGTACTGCCTTCGTTCTTCCTCGACACGACTCATGTGGCGATGGCCGGGATGAAGCAAGAAGCTGTGTGGTGGTTCAATTGGCTGTTATTTGCCCTGGCAACGCCGGTGCAATTTTACGTCGGCTGGCAGTATTACGTTGGCGGCTACAAGTCTTTGCGCAACGGCTCGGCCAACATGGACGTGCTGATCGCTATGGGCAGTTCGGCGGCCTACTTCTACTCACTGCCGATCCTGTTCGGCTGGTTGAGCGGCCACGTCTACTTTGAAACCGCCGCCGTCATCATCACCCTGATCGTGCTGGGCAAGTTCCTCGAAGCGCGGGCCAAGGGCCGAACCAGCGAAGCCATCAAAAAGCTGATGGGCCTGCGGGCCAAGACCGCCCGCACCATCCGCGACGGCGTCGAAGCCGACATCCCGATTGACGACGTGCGGGTGAGCGACCTGGTCATCGTTCGCCCTGGCGAGAAGATTCCAGTAGACGGCGTCGTCGTCGAAGGCAAGTCCACAATTGACGAGTCGATGCTGACCGGCGAGTCAATGCCGGTTGAAAAAAGGGCCGGCCTGCCCGTGATCGGCGGCACCATCAACAAACAAGGGTCGTTCAAGTTTGAGGCGACCAAAGTCGGCAAAGAGACGGCGCTGGCCCAGATCATCAAACTGGTCGAAGAGGCGCAGGGCAGTAAAGCGCCGATCCAAAAGCTGGCCGATCAAGTGTCGGCGGTGTTTGTGCCGATTGTCATCGCTATCGCCGCCTTGACGTTCCTCGTTTGGTGGGCTGTATCGGGCAATTTCACAACGGCGTTGATCAATGCGATTGCCGTCCTCGTCATCGCCTGCCCGTGCGCGCTGGGCCTGGCCACGCCCACGGCGATCATGGTCGGCACCGGCAAGGGCGCGGAGCACGGCATCCTGTTCAAATCGTCCGAGGCTTTGCAGAACGCGGGCAAGATTCGGACGGTGGTGCTAGACAAGACGGGGACGATTACAAAAGGCAGGCCGACGGTCACCGATGTAGTGATTGGTAATTCGTTATTGGTTATTGACTCACAGCCAATAACTAATAACCAATTACTAACTTTGGCCGCCTCTGCCGAAAAAGGCAGTGAGCACCCGCTCGGCGAAGCCATTGTGGCGGCGGCCACGGAGCGCGGGCTGTCGCTCGAATCGGTTGACGGCTTCAACTCGGTCAGCGGTCAGGGCATCACGGCTCACATCGGCGGGCGCGAAGTGCTGGTGGGCAACTTGCGGATGATGGAGTCGCGTGGGCTGTCGGTAAATGGCTTGGGCGCGGACGTAGCCCGCTTGCAGGCCGAAGCCAAGACGCCGATGCTGGTGGCCGTGGACGGCGAAGTTGCAGGCGTGATTGCCGTGGCCGATACGATCAAAGAAGGCTCGGCGGAAGCGATTGCGGAGCTTCATCGTCTTGGTTTGGAAGTGGTGATGCTGACCGGCGACAACCAGAAGACGGCGGAAGCGATTGGCAAAGCCGCCGGCGTAGACCGCGTCATCGCCGAAGTTTTGCCGGGCGATAAGGCGGCAATGGTGAAGCAGTTGCAAGTAGGGGCAATTCATGAATTGCCCGTACGGGCAAACGGTAGGATTGTGGCGATGGTCGGCGACGGGGTGAACGACGCCCCGGCCCTGGCCCAGGCCGACGTGGGCATCGCCATTGGCACCGGGGCCGACGTAGCCATGGCCGCCGCCCCGGTGACGCTGATAAGCGGCGACCTGCGCGGTGTGCCGCGCGCCATCGGCCTCTCCAAGCAGACGATGCGCACCATCAAGCAAAACCTGTTCTGGGCCTTCTTCTACAACATCATCCTGATCCCGGCGGCGGCGTTCGGCTTCCTGGTTCCGGTGCTGGCGGCGGGGGCGATGGCCTTCAGTTCAATTTTTGTGGTGACGAATAGTTTGAGGTTGAGGGGGTATAAGTTGTAAAGCACAAAGACCTGACAGGTTCGCTTCGCGAAAAACCTGTCAGGTCTTCGCTGGAATATGAGCATTGAGACATTGGCTCCCGCTGGCGAACAACTTGAAGGCCAGGAGTTATACAAGCGGCAGAAAGCACTGCGCGCAGGGCGGTTGCTCCTACCCGGCCCGACGATTGTGGCTGCCGGACTGCAAGTGTCAGAAAACATCGGCGCGGTGCTCCGCTTGGCCGACGCCGTTGGCACGCAACAGGTGATCTTCGTCAACGAAGCCGAACCGGATTTAACCCGCATCCGGCGGACGGCGCGCAGTACCGAGGCGCTGGTTCGTTGGGAACGATTCGCCACGGCAGAATTTTTGGAGCGGGTCTCGTCGTTTCAACCGCTCATGGCGCTGGAGTTGACGACAACTTCTGTCAGCATCTTTGAGACTGAACTGCCAACAATGTGCACCTTCGTGATTGGGAGTGAGAAGCATGGTATTCCTGCTCCCCTGCTCCGCCAGTGCCAGCAAGCCGTTCACATCCCAATGTTCGGCGTGAACGGCTCGATGAACGTGACCCACGCGCTGGCAGTAGCGCTGTTTGAGTGGCGACGGCAACATTTGGAGTAAGCTGTCTACCGTGACGACCCCAACAGCCCCAGACTACATCCCCTACCTCAAACACCCCCGCGAGCAGGCCGCCCGCCGCCGGGAGGCCGCTACACGCCGCGAACGGAATTGTTGGCCTTCGTAGAGTTTCTGGAAGGCATCAGCCGCGCCGACGACAATGCGGGTGAATGGCCGCTTTTGAAGGACCTGCAAAAAAACAATCGCCCCGGCCTGCAAACCGGGGCGATTGTTTTCATTTACCAATTGCTATTTACCAATTACCTTCACGGACTCGGCGTCGCCGTCGTCGCCACCCCGATTCCCGTCCAGGTGAACGTCCGCATGTCGCTGGTGGCCCCGGCCGGCTCGTAGATCGGGTCGCCCTTGTCGTTGGTGCCGGTTTGCCGGGCAGTGACCACCGACCATTTGAACACGTGCGGGGCGGCCTCTTCGGGCTTCATGTCCACGTTCACGATGTAGCGAGTCGCCGTCGTCGTGTCCAGCTTGCGCCGGGCGCAGTTGCAGGTCACGTCCTCGATGCTCACCAGATACACTTCACCTTCCTGCAAAATGTCCACTGCGTTCCATTGCAACGTCACCGTTTGCTCGATGGGCGAAATGGCCGCGCCCTCTGGCGGGCTGAGCAGAATCGGGGCCGGGTACGGCGGCAAGGCCGTGGCCGTGGGCGACGGCCCAACCGTCGGCGGCGGGCGGTCAAGGGGAATCGTCAGCACCAGCCCGACCGTGATCGGATAGTCCGGCGGCGGAATTCCGTTTTCAGCGGCCAGCGCCGCCGGGTCAACGTTATAAAACGCGGCAATGCTAAACAGCGTGTCATTGGCGACAACCGTATAGGTGGTGCGCGGGCGGGCAGTTTCGGTGAGGGCAACGGCTTCGAGTGTGTTGGTGGGCAACGGCGTGGGCGTGTAAGTAGGTTGCGGAACCGTGAGCTTCTGACCCACGATCAGCGGGCAGGCTTGCGAGAGTCCGTTCACCTCAAGCAAAGCCTGCAAACCGATGTTGGCGTTGAAGGCGATGCTGATGCAAGTGTCGCCCGAAGTCACCGTGTACTCAACCGGCGGCAGAGGCGTGGGGCTGGGGGCCGTCGTCTCGGTTGCCGTTGGCGCAAGAGTCAACGTCGGCGGGACTGTTGGAGTCAACGTTACAGTGGGCGTGGGTGGACTGCCAAACGAGATGATGCCCGTCGCCCCCAGCACCAGCACCGTCCCCATCAACAAAAAGATGAGGATGACGGCGACGGCAATTGGAAGGGACAGGGTAACTCCGCGACGGCCCTGCGCCGGGGCTGTTGACGAAGGTTGAGCCGCCGGCCCGGTGGGAACACCCGAGGGCGGGGTGGTGGTGGTCGGCGAAGGCGGAGACAAAGGCTGATCGGCGGGGCGCATGAATGACGGGCGCGGCGGCAGGAGTGAACGACGGAGGGCGCGCTGAGGCTGGGTGTTCGAGGCCGGGCCGCCGAGATCAGCGCCGCACACGATGCACTTGGTAGCCAGGTCGCCGACGCGCGTGCCGCAAGTGGGGCATAATCGCGGCGGCGGCGTTGAAGGCGCTGTTTGTTTTGCCATATCGAGCGATTATACCAGAGCGAGATTCGGGAAAAATTCAGCAGACCACCGAGTCACTCGACGTAGAAGCCTATGACCGCAAAGTGATCCGCGACTTCAGCAAACGCGACGGCTCGCTCAAAGAAATTCCGGCCCAGCAGAAGAAGTTTCAGGCCGTGCTTCGGCGCATCGTCAAAGAGTTCGAGACGGGCAAGCAGTACAGCGAGAAACAGGTCAACGAGATCGTGGCCCGCTTTCACGCCGACACGGCCAGCCTGGGCCGGGGCCTGATCGAATATAAGTTGATGCAGAGAGCGGATGGGAAATACTGGCGGCTGTAGAGAGCGCCTAAAACGCCGCTCCAAGCCTGCGTCCTCGCAGGGGACAATCGCGGGGACGCGGTTGGAGAGCAACCAGCCGGGTCTATGACGAAGGCCGCATCAGCCCCAGATAGAGCGCAATTGCGCCGGAGGTCAGATGCAAAATATGGCCGGGCGAATTGAGCGGGACCAATCCCAGGAACGACTGGTCAATTGGAAAGCCTTCGAGGAACGCCTGAATCATTCCGGCGACAAACAGGAGCAACAACACTGCCCCGGCGATCTTGCCCCAAAGCTGGGCGTTGGCGAAAGACCGGGCCGCCCACAGCGCCGGCAGGCCGATGGCAAGGTGAATGATATTGTGCAGAGCGTTGATGGCAACCAGGTTCACGAGATAGCGCGCCCCAATGCCGTCGTGATGCACCGGGTTGATAAAATCAATCGGCAGAAACCCGGCCACGCCCAGCGCCACGTACACCACGCCAATCAGCCACATGCCGTATTGCACCAAAGTGGTTTCTCGATTTTGAATCATTGGCCTCTCCTCATTCTCGAAATGTAGAGCGACGCGAAGCGGTCAACTCGCTCTACAACCACCGCTCTATTGTTTACGATAGACGACGTGTAGCGCCAGCGAAGTCAGGAACCACTCGGCGAACATAACGGGCAATAGAATTCCGAGCGGAGCAGACCAGTTGTATTCCACCCTGCCGGCCAGCAGTCCAACCAGATGCAAGAGACCGAGCGCGCCGCTGAAGACCAGGCCCAGCCGCAGGCGTTGCCAAGAAACGGTGGCGATGGCCGCCGCCCCGCTCAACCCGACCACGGCGATGAATCCGGTGAACACCCGCAAGTCCAGCCCCGTGGTCGGCCACGGCCAAACGTTCCGGGCCGTGTCTACGAACAAAAAAATGAACAGGGCTACCGCCAAATAGAAAATCCCGCGAATGCTTAGCCAGGCTCGCCAGGGCGGAGCCACCTCAACCTCGCCCTCGCTTGCGCCCTGCGTGATTATGTTCTGCGAGCGGGCAATCATGGGCACAAACAACGGGTTGGCATAGTAGTAGAACAGCCAGGCCAGCGTGATCGGGTGGTAAGCCCGAAAGGCAGACCAGTCGGTGCTGGTGGCGAAGAGCAAGACCAGCGAAAAGACGATGAGGTTCAGGGCGCCGTTGCGGGCCTGCACCCAATCGTTCTGGCGCAGGACGGAAACGTAATAGATGGCGGCGCTGAGGTAACCTACGCCGATGAGGATGGCCGAGCGCGGGTGAGAGAACACCCAGGGCGCATAGATTTCGGTGTAGGTGGGAAGAAAGAAGAGCAACAGCCCAAAAATGACGGCAACCCCCAGGTTGGCCCAGATGAGAAAGCGAAACTCGAGGCTGAGAGCGGAGCGCATTGTTCGATTCTCCTGTCGCAAAGGGTTCGACTATTTAGTACAATTACGCGAACGGAAGCCATTATGATTCTGTTTCAAATCAGGAGAGCGAAATGCAAAAACTGCAACAATCACCGGCGCAAAAATATGGGCGAGGCTGTCTGGCACTGTTTGCGCTGGTGTGGACCGGCTTTTCCTGTTTCGCTTGTATTGTACCGCTGAGCATTAGCCTGGTATCGCTCACGTCCGGCTCCATCGAAGACGTGGCGACGGTGTTATTGAGCACAGTCGGGCCGGCGCTGTTTACGTTGCCGTTCCTGGTGATTGGCGTTGGCCTGCTGGCTTACGCTGTCTGGCCGTGGATCGCCCGCGCCCGCGTCTCCGCGCCCGACATTGCGATCTCCAACAGCACCCCGCGCCCCGGCGAGGAACTGACGCTGGTTTACACGCAGACGTTCAAGGCCGCGACCGAGGTCAAGCGCATTGCCTTTCAACTGATCTTCCGCGAGACGGCCACCTACCAGCGCGGCACCGATACGGTGACGGTTCACCACGACAACCTCATTCAAGAGTTTGAGATTCCGGCCCGGCGTTTCGAGGCGGGTGAGACGTTCCGCGATCAGCGCCGCTTGCAGATTCCGCCGGAGGCCATGCACACCTTCCTCGCCCCGCGCAACAAGTTACAGTGGTTTCTCAAGGCCAAAGTAGAAATGGCCGGCTGGCCGGACTTCAACGAAGACTATCCGATCACGGTGCTGGCAGAAAGGGCATAAATAAGCGATGGCAAACGCAACGATTCAAATTTCTCTGAGCGGCGGCGAGGCCGAAGGCGAGTGGATGCGCTTTGAGCCAGGAAGTGTTTTGCAGGGCACGGCGCAGATCGTGCCGCAGGGCGACATCCGGTGCAACCATGTTTACGTGCGCTTGCAATGGCACACCGAGGGGCGCGGAACCCGCAACGAAGGCCGGGTGGGCGAGATTGATATGGCTCAGGGCACGCTGGCCGCGAACACGCCCCTCAGCCAAAATTTTCACTTCACCCTGCCCAAAGAACCCTGGAGCTACGCCGGGCATTACATCAACATCGTCTGGGAAGTCGTCGTCAACATTGACATCCCGCTTGCGCCCGACCTCAACTTCAGCCAGCCGTTCATTTTGGCTCCGGGCCGAAGATAGCGGCCTGGGTTCGCAAGTAATCTGCCGTGATCGCGCCCTTGCTCTTGAGCCGCTGGAAGACTTCGTAGAGGAAGTATTGCATCGCCCGCAAGTTTCCGCCGAACGTTTCGTGAAGGTAACGCGCCGCGTCGGGAGTCAGAATCACGCCTGGCGCGTTGTTATCGAGCGCGAAGTAAGACAGCCGCTGTTCCAGCACCGCGCTCAGATGATCAGGGGACGCCGCCTTGTCAAGATGAGCAGTAGTGAGCGAGAGGCCGCGCTTCGCGAACAGCGGCGCGAGATCGTCATGACTGCTCATCACTAAGGTCAAGCCGCCTCTTGCCTGTTGGGCCGCCGACAACAAACGATCCCGCTCGCCCCGGTTCAACCGTTGCGCCTCGTCGAGCAGAAACACCTCAAGCCCGCTCAAGCTCGCGTGAAATTGCGTTTGTCCTTCAGGCAAATACTCGTAAACAACGCGCTTGCCATCCTGCCGGAACCGCGCCGCCAGCCCCAGCAGAGTCGTGGTCTTGCCGTGACCCAACGCACCCAGCACTTGAAGATGAACGAAGCCCGCCGCCACAGCCGACTCGACAGCCCCGGACAGAACGGCTATCTCGGCCCACTCGTCGTCGGTAACCACCCGGAACGGATTGCACCGGAAGCCGAGGGCGTGGAAAGGGAAGTAGGGATTGATCATAAGTTGCCGTCGAGTATACTTCCAAATAAGTTCGCACCTGGGGTGCTAACTCCGCTGACAACCTTTGTGTGTATACACAATCATTATCAAATTGCGGCTCTAATCCGCCCTCAACCTGTTGTCTAACATTTCGGCTTTGATCTGCCGGGCGGCGTCCCCAACAGAACCAAGTTCAATTGAGCACAACAGTAAGGAACGGATTAGATGGCCTCGCTATCAAACTCACATGGCAGAAAACGATACTATCCCTCTCGGCCAAACCAACCTTCGCCTCAGCGCCCTCGGCATCGGCGCGTGGCAGTGGGGCGACAGGTTCTTCTGGGGCTACGGCCAGAGCTACACCGACGCCGACGTGCAAGCCGCCTTCGCCGAAACCCTCAAGGCCGGCATCAACTTCATTGACACCGCCGAACTTTACGGGCCGTGGACTTCGGAGCGCAAGCTGGGCGAGTTCATCCGCAGTTCTGCCGCGCGCGAGAAAGTCGTCATCGCCACCAAGTTTTACCCCTTTCCCTGGCGCTTGCGACGCGGCGATTTACTGTGTGCGCTTCGCGGAAGCCTCAAGCGACTCGGACTGCAACAGGTGGACTTGTACCAGACTCACTGGCCTCACCCGCCGGTTCCGGTGGAAACGTGGATGGAGGCCATGGCCGACGCCGTCGGCGACGGCCTCACCCGCAGTGTCGGCGTCTCCAACTACAGCGCCGATCAAATGAAACGATCACACGACACGTTGGCCAGGCGCGGCCTCCCTCTGGCTTCCAACCAAATTGAATACAGCCTCCTGCATCGCCTGCCTGAGCGAAACGGCGTGCTGGCAACGTGCCGCGAGCTGGGGGTGACGCCGATTGCCTACAGCCCGATTGCCAAAGGCATCCTGAGCGGCAAGTACACGCCGGGCAGGCCGCCGCCCGGCCTGCGGGCTATGCGTTACAACCGCGAGTATCTCACTCGCGTTCAGCCCCTCATCGGCCTCGTCAAAGAAATCGGCCAGGCTCATCGTAAGACTCCTTCGCAAGTTGCCCTCAACTGGTTGATCTGCAAAGGCGCGGTTCCCATTCCCGGCGCGAAGAACGTTCGGCAAGCACACGAGAACGCAGGCGCGCTCGGCTGGCGGCTGGCCGAAGCTGAAGTGGCGGCGCTCGACGCCGCGAGTGAGAATGTAAGCTGAACTGAGAAGAGCGGCGCACACTGTCCAGAAAGAAAATACACCAGACCAAGAGGCCTGGTGTATTTTATTCCTTCAGCGCACACTACAAAGCACTTGTCACTTGTTTATTACTGTGCCGGTGAACTCCCACGGGCCAACGATCAACCCCGTTGAGCTTTCGGTGTCGAAAAACCTGTTGAGGTTGCCGCTCTTTACTTGTTCAGGCTACCCGTGAATGTCCACGGCCCATCTATCCAGCCGCTTACTGCCTTGGCAATTGTTACATTCGCATCATCTATACTCATGGAAGCCGGTTTGCTGATGATGGCAACCTGAGCGCCTCCATCTTGTTGTTTGCACTGAGCCTTAATGCCAAGTTTGTTTAGGCTGGGGGCATTTTGCAATCTTGCGTTATATTCTTCGCATTCGTGGCCTTCAAGCGGCGGGATCAATCCTATGCTCCCAATGCTCAGACTAAGCGTCGATAGATCCGCCTGAGGTGGAATCTCGTCAAATTCGAGCGTCACACAACGGCGTCCTGGTTGTCCATTCGCTGAGGCAAGTTCAATAGATGTTTCGTGCACCCAAAGATTCGATGTCTCTCCATTGGCGTACTTGAGAGTAACTGCATTGATATCCCAAACGCCTTTCCCTGGAAGCTGGTAGCACACATTGGCAAATACGCGGCCTGCCTCTTGATAAAAGTCAGATGCCGTAAACTCAACTCCGTTAATACGTTGAATTTGGGATTTGATCTGTAAACGGGTTTGAATAGTTGGATTGAAGAGATAACCCGGCCCAGCGAATGTATAGCCTGTATCTGGACTGATCGTTGGACCGGAAGCCTGAGAAGTGATAACTGGGGTTGGTTGCAGTGCGCTTTCGGCTCTTGCAATGCTGTTCGTAACGGATAGGGTCGTGTTCTCCACCAGCCAAAACCTGATAGAAACACCCAGCAATAACATTGTAGATGCAACGAAGATTGTGGCTACAGTGTTGGCAAGAATCCGATTCTGATTTGGTTTATGTAATTTTATTCCGGACATGATATTTTCTCCTCAGTTAAGTGATGGACTCTGCTACCACCTACCACGATCCTGTACAATAACTGCTGGTTGATGGTGATGTTCCTCCCACTGGTAACGAAATGCTGGAACTCGATACTCGGCCACAAGCCAACACAGAGGTTGCCGCCCCAAAGCCTTTCATTGGTGTATACACGGATTGGTTATTGGCAATGGGCTGAGAATTTGGTGGGTATCCTCCGGATTCAACGCTTTGGTCAGAACAATAGTTGGTGCATCCATACCTTGTGCTACCAGCAGTATATTTTGACGCACCTGATACGTTGGTGACTCTCGTCCAGTCAGCATCACATCCGTCCGAGTGACGACGCTCAATTTTAGCGCCGCTGGCGAGCTTATAATTCGGATCGCTAGCATTGTTGGCAGTACAACCCGCAGAGCCTGCATATAGCCCTGTACAGGCATCACCGCTACATGCCGCAAGAGCTTTAGGCAATGGCAATGGCACCCACAGCCCTAATAACAAAAGAGTTGCAAATAGGAGTATACGTAAGGGCTTCCATGCTGATTCGAGTTTGATTAACATTCGCTTGTTTCTCCTTTGAGTCTTTGAGTCTGGGAAGATTGACTGGAAGATTGTAGGATTGTTTATATCTCCCGTTTCGAGTAAAATTTTAGGGTTAAAGTTGAATTAGGTGAGTTATGCTGGGGTATATGATACCCCAGCTCCCCATAACCTCGACCCGAATAGATGACATTCCGTTATTGATCGGCATGCTGATTCAAATGGG
>JACPWC010000101.1 GCA_016197225.1 Chloroflexota bacterium | reverse complement strand
GACGTGTTTCGCAATACCGCGAAAGGATTCTCCGATTTGGTGATGCAAGTCGCTTGCGCTTTGCACAACCTTCGTACTGACTTTCGCTATCTGCGATCCTTCTCCTATCAACTTAAAAATTATTTCCAATAATGTCTAATGATATCAAGGCACCTTTCTATGTGCGTTGCATATCTTGCAGGCACAGGATGAACTTGTGAAGTGTCTAACACCAACAACGATAGTGCCCTTGCGGTCTGCGCGTTTGAAAACCAAGTCTAAATAAAAAAGCGACTGGGTTTAGGGCTATAAGCCCTAAGATGAGACGCGTGGCGACTCATCCCAGACGCAAAGCAACTTTACTTCTAAGTGTGAGGAATGGCAAGCATAAATTTGCCGTTGGAGCCTCTCACCCCGCATCCGCCACATGCTCGTCATCGTCAAAATAGCGGCGGCGGGTTTCGGTTTCGGGGCGGGCGGCAGGTACGCCGAGCGTGACCGGCGTGGTGTCCATCGTCACCCACACGGCACTGCTCACCGAACTTAATGTGGAGTGGGCGGTGGCCTCTATTTGGTAGAGGCCGGCGGGGAGAAGGTGGCGGAAGCTGTTGCGGCCATCCCACAGCCGGGTGTGGATTCCGGCGCTGTAGCGGCGGTTCTCCACCAGCGTGGTCACGGGCCGCCCCATCTCGTCGTTGACGTAGATGGCAACGCGGGCGTTGCGCGACACGTCAAGGCGGATGGTGAGCAGGCTGGCGTCGTCGGGATGGTTGGGGTAGAAGGTGGGACGATCCACCGCCAGGCCCAGCCGAATGGGCCGCCGGAACGCGCCGACCAGGAACCAACCGGCAATCGCCAGCGCCGCCGCGCCGGCAATGCCAGCCGGGAGCGCCCAATCGGCCAACGGAATTTCCGGCAGGCCCGGGAGCACCGTCGGGGGCGGGGCGGCTTCGAACACCACCACGCGCTGAAGCGAGGTTGTGTTTCCGGCGCGGTCGGTGGCGTTGAGGGTGAGCAGGTTGTTGCCTTCCTGCAAAGTGAGGACGGTGCTGAACGCGCCTTGATTGTCGGTTGGGATACTACCGCCGTTGAGCGACAACACCGACCCCGGCTCCACCTTGCCGCTCACGCGCAGGGTGGGCGTGTCTACAATCAGGCCGTCGGGCACGTTGGCAACGGTGATCGTCGGGCCTTGCGTGCGGACGTGAATCACGCGCTCCTCGGTGGCCGCGTTGCCCACCGGGTCGGTGGCGACCACGCGAATGACGTTGTCGCCTTCTTGCAGAAGCAGGTCGAGTGAGAAGTTGCCGCTGGCATCCACCTCTGCCGGTTTGCCGTTCACCGTTACAGCCACGTCGGCGGGAACCTGGCCGTTCACGGCCACAATGTTGGTGTTGAACCAGGTGTCGGCGGCGGGCGCGGCCAGCACAATGCCCGGCGGCGCGGTTCGCAGAACCACGTCCGACTCAACCTGATTGGTGTTGCCGGCCGAGTCCGAGGCGCGCACGGAGACGATGTTCGAGCCTTCGACGAGTTGGCGGGTGACGCGGAACGTGCCGGTGGCGTCCACCAGCACCGGCGCCGGATCGTTGTTGACGAACACCGTCGCATCCGAGGATGTGGAGCCTTCAATTTGGAATGTAGAAGTGCGCGTGGTTTGCGTGGGCGGGAAGTTGGCAATGACGAGCGAGGGCGGCGTGTTGTCCACCGCCACCGACGTTGTTTGATCCACACTTTGTAGCGTGCCAGCCGCCGCCACTTTGATTGTGTAGTTGCCGTCGGCCACGGTGTTGCCGCCCTGGTCGCGCCCGTCCCAGGCCGCCGAATGTTGACCGGCCGTCTGCGGCAGTTCTTTCATCAGGGTGCGCACGGTCTGCCCGGCCCCGTTCAACACCTCGGCGCTCACCGTCGCCTTCTCGGACAAATTGTAGAAGATGGCGATCTCGTCGAGCGTGCCGTCACGGTTGGGCGAGAAGAGAGTCTGATCGGTTGTGAGCGTGAGCTTGGGTTTGCGCAGCCAGTCGAGAGGGAACATGACGAACAGCAACGCCAACACGCCCACAGCGGCGACGACGTAGAGTGCCGGGGGCAGGCTGAGAGTTGTTCGTGGCCGCCGACGCTGGCGGCTTCGGCCCGATTCGGGGCGGGTGTACAGGTCGGACATTCAGTGAAGAGTGAACAGTGAATAGTGATCAGTCGAGTTCGAGCATGATGACGTCGTCGTCTTTGTCGTTTGAGATTGACGGGTTGGCCGTCACTGTTTGAGAGGCGGGATCGGACTCCGCTCCCCCAACCGATGACGGCTGAAACTTCACCGGCAGGATTCGCATTTTGGATCGTCGCGCCGGTCGATTCAAAATGTAGCGCGCCGCATACGTCGCTCCGGCGATTAGCGCCGCCGCCAGAATCCCTAATGACAACCAGGGGTCACTCCACAAAAGCGCGAGCGGCCCCAATTGTAACCAGATGGGGAGAGCGAAGATGCTGAACCAGATGAGGAGCGCGCCGGCGAGCAGGGAGACGATCAGGTTCAACCACGGGCGGCGCTCGGCCCACAATTGTCGCCTGAGCCAGCCGACGAGCGCCCCGGCCAGCCCCCACAATAATACTTGAAGCACATCTAAAAGCAACAGGCTGGAACGCCCGGTGTTGAACGGCTCGACGATGAGCTTTAGGGTGTCGAGCGAGTTCTGGCCGGTGTAGCGGGCGCTGATAGCGTTGAAGAAGATGGGCTGTTGATGCAGGGCCAGCAGGCCGGTGGAATGGCCGGCCATGCCGCCCGCCACTTTGAGCCACAGGGCCGACAGCGCGCCCACCCAGAAGCCGCCGCCCGGCCCCAGCGTCATCCCGGCCATCAGCGGGCCAATGCCGGAGATGAGATTCCAGGCCAGCATGGGCGTGGCGGTGATCAGCAGAGTCCAGGGCAGGCGGCGCAGAATGGGCGACTGGGCCAGGACGGCGACGGCGAGAAAGAGGCTGGCCAGGTAGGGCGAGAGAGTCCACAGCGGCCACATGGCCAGGGCCACGGCTAAAAAGTAGCCAAGCGTTGTGTTGTAGAGCGCGGCGCAGAAGAGGGCGATGAGGATAAAAGGCAACCAGTCGGAAGGGTAGGCGGGCCGGGCCTGATAGAGAACTTGCGACAGGGCAGCCAGCCCAACAGCCGACACGCCGCGCTCGACCACGTCGCGGCGAGTCTGATATTGAAAAACAATGCGCGCCCACAGGCGGCGGAAGAAGAGTCTCATAGTTACACGTCAACAAATTCACCGCGAAGACGCGAAGGGCGCAAAGTTGTTTTCTAATTTCTTCGCGTTCTTTGCGCCTTTGCGGTTCAATTCTCTTACCGTTCAGGCACGGCGGCAGTGACAGCGCCACCGGCAGGCCGGGCGTGGCGGCGGCCCCAGCTGCGTAAGGCTTCCACTTGGTCGCGCATGGTTTGCGAGAGCGGCACGGTCTGGCTGATGTTATTCAGCAGGCCGCCCATTTCAAGATCATGGCCTTCGTCGAAAGCGTCGTACATGGCGGCGATGATGACCTGCTCGATCTCGGCTCCGCTGAAGCCGTCGCTCTCGGCGGCCAGTTGGCGTAGATCGAAGTTCTCAGGCTGGCGGTTGCGCTTGCGAAAATGAATGGCCCAAATCTCTTGGCGCTCAGGCAGAGTCGGCAAGTCCACAAAAAAGATTTCGTCGAAGCGCCCGCGCCGCAGAGTCTCCGGCGGCAGAGCCGAGATGTCGTTGGCGGTGGCCACGGTGAACACGGGCGACTTCTTCTCCTGCATCCAGGTAAGGAATGTGCCAAACACGCGGGCGGCGGTTCCGGCGTCCGAGCGGCCCGACGAAGCCGTGCCGGCCAACCCCTTATCAATTTCGTCCAACCAAACCACTGCCGGCGAAACATTCTCGGCCAGTCGCAACGCCTGACGCATATTGTGTTCCGAAGCGCCCACCAGTTCGCCGAAGACGCGGCCCATGTCGAGCCGCAGGAGCGGCAGGTGCCACTGGTTGGCGATGGCTTTGGCGATGAGGCTCTTGCCACTGCCCGACACGCCGAGCAGGAGCAGGCCGCGCGGCTCGGGCAGGCCAAAGCGCCGCGCCCGTTCGCTGAAGGCGTTGCCGCGCTTGCGAAGCCACTCTTTGAGATCGCTCATGCCGCCCACGTCTTCAAAATCTTCCGGCGCGGCGAAGAACTCCATGACTTTGGATTTTTGGATGAGGTGCTGTTTCTCGGCGATGATCACGTCCAGGTCGAGCCGCCGGTGCATGACGAGCGACTTGGCGAAGACGTTTTCGGCTTCGGTGCAGGTGAGGCCCTGCGCGGCGCGAACGATCTGCGCTCGCTGTTCTTCGTCCAACTCCAGCCCCTGCTCGCCCAGGAATCGCGCCGAACGCAGAACACGATCCAGCGCGCCGGCCAGTTCGTCGGCGGCGGGCAGTGAGTAGTCAAGGACGGTGATGTCCTTCTCCAGTTCGGGCGGGTAGGCCAGCACCGGCGAGAGCAGGACGAGGGTCTTGGGACTCTCCTTGAGGTGGCCGATCAGGTCACGTAGTTTGCGGACGACGACGGCGTTTTCGAGCGGCAGGCGGGCGTTGTCGAGAAAGGGGTGAAAGTCTTTGAGGACGAAGATGGCCGACTCGCGCGAACTGGCGATCACGTCCAGCACCTGCAAAGGCTCGCGCGCGCCGCCGTCCACGACGATGGGCTTGAGGGTGGAGATGTCGGCCACACCTTCGGTGAGCGTCCAGCCGAACAACTGCTTGTGCCGCCGGGCGGCCACGCTCCGCAAAAGTTCCTCCACTCGCCGCTCTTCGGCAGAGACGATGTAGATGATGGGATACTTGGCCCGGATGAGCAGTTCCAGCGCCTGTTCTTTATCTTCGGTCATCATTGGGCGGGTATTGTAGTATAGAGTGAGGTTTTACGCATCTGGGTCAACGGATTGAACAGATTTAGCGGATTTGTGTTTTATCTGCGCTCATCCGCGTGAATCTGCGTCCAAATTTGCGTCCAGGCATAAGGCCACTATAATCAGCCGCCATGCCTGATCGCTCCCGCCTCTACAACCTCCTCACCGGCCTCATCGCCAGCCTGACTCTGGTCTTCGTCGTTTGGGCCGCCGTCGTCGTCGCCAACCCTCGGTCGCGCCTCAACCCGTTTCCGCCGCCCACTGCTGTGGCCGCTCGTGTCTTGCCGCCGCTTCTGGTCACTGCCGCGCCCACACTCACCCCAACATCTACCTCGATGCACACTGCCACCTTCACCCCCACCAGCACATTCACGCCTACAGAAACGCCGACCCCGACACCGACGGTCACACCCGTCATCCCGCCCACCAGCACGAACACGCCGCCCCTGCCCACAGTCGCCGTGACGGCCACCCAACCGCCTCCGCCGCCACCCACAATCGTCCGCTCCACCAACACCGCCGCCCAGGCGCCGCCGGTTCTCGCAGGCGACTTTGAACTGGGCGGGCAAGTGTCCAGCTTCAACTACCCGGATCAAATGAAACAGGCTGGCATGACGTGGGTCAAGCGCCAGCAACGGTGGGGGCCGGGCTCAAACCCCGCCGAAGCCGCCGGCTACATCAACGACGCGCACGGCAAAGGATTCAAAATTCTGCTCACCGTTCTGGGCGACCCCGAAACTTTGCGGGGCGGGGCGAACTACGCCGAGTTTGCCACTTATGTGGGCGAAGTGGCGGCGCTCGGCGCAGATGCGATTGAAGTGTGGAACGAGATGAATATTGATCGCGAGTGGCCCGCGGGGGAGATCAACCCGGCCACTTACACCGAATTGCTCAAGGGCGCGTACAACGCCATCAAAACCCGCAACCCGGCCACGCTGGTGATCTCCGGCGCGCCGGCCCCTACGGGATTCTTCGGCGGCTGTTCGGGCGCGGGCTGTGACGACGGCTTCTACATTCAAGGCCTGGTGAACGCGGGCGCTCTGAACTACGTTGACTGCCTCGGCATTCATTACAACGAAGGCGTGCTCTCGCCCACGCAGACGAGCGGCGACCCGCGCGGCAACCCCAACCACTACACCCGTTATTATCAAACGATGGTGGACACTTACTACAACGCCGGCGGCGGCAAACGCAAATTGTGTTTCACCGAGTTGGGTTACCTGAGCGGCGACGGCTACAGCCCGCCGCTGGCCGAGGCCGCGCCCGGCTTTGCCTGGGCAACCGACACCTCTGCCGACGAGCAGGCGCTATGGCTGGCCGAGGCCGCCAGCCTCTCGCGCCAGAGCGGCAAGGTGCGCCTGATGATCGTCTTCAATATTGATTTTACAGCGTGGGGCCAAGACCCGCAGGGCGGTTACGCCATCATCCGCCCCGGCAACGGTTGCCCGGCGTGCGAGACGTTGCGCGGGGTGATGAATCGGTAGGGGCGATTCACGAATCGTCAATTGGTAGGGGCAATTCACGAATCGTCAATTGGTAGGGGCAATTCACGAATCGTCAATTGGTAGGGGCAATTCATGAATTGCCCTTACAGGCGATCACCCGATTTTATTTGTAGTAGAGGCGGGGTAACCCGCCCCTACACTACGTTCACTTGTTTACTGCCGTTAACAGCCGGAGTGACGGTGTCGGTGGCGGTGATGGTTTGTAAGCCTGACGTTTGGAAGGTGACGCCGGGCGTGAAGAGATGGACGCCGGCATCGCTGGCGATGAACGTGTAATCAGGTGGGAGCACTACGCCCGGGTCGAGATCAGTCGTCGTGAAGCGAACCGTGCCGGTGTAATTCACATCCGTATTACCAAACGTGTCTTTAGCAGTGACGGTGAAACTGTTGGGAATGTTGCGATTCGTCGAGATGGGCAATCCGGTGATCTCAAGCCTCACCGCCGGGCCGGGGTTGACGACGATGCCGGTCTGAGCGCCGGTGATAGCGACATAAAGTGTGTCGTTAACCTTCACCTCGTGGGCCAGGCCGGGCGTCCTCAATTCGATGCCGGTAAACGTGTGAACGCCGTTGTCTGCCGCGACAAAGATGTAATCGAGCGGCAGGATGGCTTGCGAGTCAGTGGAAGTAAAGTGGATAGTTCCAGCATAGGTGGTGAGGGGGGCGCCCGACACATCTTTGGCGGTGACGGTGACACTGTGGGGCGCGCCGGCAAAGGTCGGATTCGCAATGCCAGTCACATCAAAGCTGACAACGAGCGGTGTGGCAGTAGCGGTGGGCGTGGCTGTAGGCGTATTCGTTGCTGTGGCAGTGGCTGTAGCTGTGTTTGTCGCCGTGCCGGTGGCGGTGCGAGTCGGCGTGCTGGAAGCCGTCGGTGTATTCGTGCGCGTGGCCGTGCTGGACGGCGTGAATGTTTGGGTAGCAGTGGCAGTTGCAGTGGCTGTGCCGGTGGCGGTCGCCGTCGCCGTCCGGGTTGCCGTCTTGGAAGGCGTGAAGGTCGGGCCGGGCGTGCGGGTGTTGGACGGAGTGAACGTGGCCGTGCGCGTGAAAGTGGCGGTGCGGGTGAACGTCGGCGTGATCGTCGGCGTCAGGGTGATCACTTCCGGAATCTTGGTCAGCGACCAGTCGGCCAGTTGGATGGTATCAATCGGGTGGGCCGGGCTGGGCGCATTTCCATTTTGCGACTCGGTTTGCTGGCCGGTCGTCAGGTCTTGCGAACCGTTGGCGTTGCGATAACTGCAACGGCCTTCGAGACAGGTGACGATCTCCAGCTTGTTCGTCGAGTTATGCTCGGCGCTCATGAATGAGCCGCGCACTGCGCCCACGCCGATCGGCATTTGCACTTCAAACGTGCCACTGCCCAGGTTTGAAATCATCGCCCACAGCTTGCCGAAATCGAGCGCCAATTTGGTGACCGGCGCATTCGCCTGGCCGCTCAAGTCGGCGAGCGTCAATTGCGTCTGCGAACTCAGGCGGACGATGCCGCCCTCGCTCAACGTGATCTTCACCGAACTGTTTTCGCTGGTGAGCACGGTGGTTCCGGGGCCGATGGTGAGATCGGTCTGGACTTGAGACCACGACTCGGCGCCCGGCGCTTTGACCTGAACATTGCCCTTGATTTCTGAGAGCGAGGCATAACGAACCGGCGGCGGTTCGGTGGCGGTTTCGGTGGGAACGAGGGTGACGGTGGGAGACGGCGTCTCGGTGAGAGGCGGGGTCGCCGACGGGGTCGCCGTCGGCAGGCTGGTGACATCCACGATCAACGTCGCCTGAGTCGGTTGCGGAGTCTGGTTGCGGACGGCGACGAAATAAATGACGCCACACCCGACGAGCATCACCAGCGTCATGGCCGCGATGGCCACGCCGATCATCAAACGCGGATCTAAATTGAAGGGATCGAAGGAGCCACGCTTCGGGCCTTCTTCTTCCGGCTCAGGTTCGTCGCCCGAGCCGCGCAGTTTGGACAGGAAGTCGTCGTCTTTGTTGGCCATACGAAACCCTTGATTAATCGGGGACGCCGGGCTTTTGCGTTTGATTCCGCAAAGGCCCGGCGTCTAGTCTAGCACAAGAGACGACTCTGGGAAACTGCCGTCTCGGTGGTTGCTTCAGGTTCGCCCGCAGTTGTACTGCCGCCCGAACGTTTGAATAGTCACTGGCTTATCTCAATCGTCGTTCATGATCCACAGTTCCGACGGCCCGGTGATGGTGACGGTTCCGGCCACCGCGCTCAGGTTCAAGGTCAAACACTCGTCTGGTTCCACGACTGCGTCACCATTAATAGTGATAGCGAAGCTCGCGGACAGATCACCCGGGTTGTAAGTAAGTTGGCCGTTGGCCGTCACGTAATCGCTTCCGGCGGAGGCCACGTTCGCGCCGCAACTGCCACCCGGTGTCGTCGAGTAACCCAGGATAATAGTCTGCCCGGACTGGCGCGAAAGGTTGACGGAGATCGTCGCTGTTGAAGTGCCGCTGTTGCCTTCGGATTTGGTGTAGGGTGAGAGGCTGAAGCTGGCCACCGGCGCCGGGTCGCCGTCGTCGGTGATGGTGGCGGTTGACCGGTCATTGGGCGTGGCCAGCAGAGTGGCCTTGATTGCATTTGAGAGCACCAGGTCGAAGCTTTCGTTCATTTCGTTCAGCACATCGCCCTTGATGGTGATGGAAATGGTCTGTGGGCCGACAGTGTTTGGCGGGAAAGTGAGAGTGGTGGTCGTCTTGCCGACATAGTCAGCGCCGTCTTTGGCAAAGCCGTCGCCAGAGCCTTCAACGGTAGCGTAATCCACCGTAATCGTTTGGCCGGAGGCGGTAGACAGAGTGACATCAAAGGTCAGAATGGACGTTGCCCCCAGGCCGCCCGGTTCAACCACGGCAACGGTGCCGGGCGTGATGTTGACAGTGGGCTGCAGGTCGTCATTGGTGATCGTGAGCGTAGCAGTATCCACACCACCTGCTGCAGTGTTGGTCTCGTTAGTGAGTTGGAGGAAGACGGTCTCGTCCTGTTCGTTGAGTGTGTCGCCGCAGACAGCCAGATTGAAGGTTTGGGTGAGGACTCCGGGCACAAAGGTCAGGGTTCCGGCCGGCGTCACGTAATCCACACCACCGCCGCAGGCCCCGCCGCCAGTGGCTGTGCCGCCCGCAAATGAGCTGTAGTCTACTGTCACTGTGGTGGTGTTGGCGTAAGCGCGGCTCAGATTGACGATGATGGCCGCATTGGTCGTTCCGGCGTTGCCTTCTGGCGCGGTGTAGGCAGGAGTGGAGAAGGCGAGTACTGGCGGCGGGCTGTCGTTGATGGTGACGTTGGCGCCGGACGGAGTGCCGAGGGCAGTTTGAGGACCAGGGTTTGTAAGAAGAACTTGGAACGTCTCGTTCGACTCGGTGAGGCCGTCGTCAATGAGGGTGATGTCGATGTTTCTGCTTGTCTGGTTGGGATTGAAGGTGATGATCTGGCTGACAATGGGCGTGAAGTCCGCACCAGAGGTGGCGTCGAGCGAGCTGCTACCGGTGATAGCCGTGTCTAGTTGCACTGAGACAAAGGTGGAAAGTGTGGCGTTGAGATTAATAGTGATCGTTACCTTGCCTGCGCTCTCGCCCGCCGAGTAGGTCGCGGTGCTAAATGAGAAAGCAGGCAAGGGAGTGGCGGTCTTTGTTGGCGTGGAAATTGGCGTGTTTGAGGGATTGGCGCTGGCGAAGGCGGTTTCGGTTTGCTGGGCAAAAGCCGTTTGGAGGGCGAACTGGCTGGCGGCGGCGCGTGCAGTGGCGGCCTCGTTAGTCAGTCTTATATTTACTGCAAAAGCTGTGGCCGTAAAGAACTGATTAGTAGCATTAGCATTAGCCGTTCCAGAAATATTGGTGGCATTTTGATTCGCCGTGGCGACAGCCGCTGTTGCCGTTTTTGCCCCGCTCGTCGAACCGGCCCCGGCTGTGGCCGTCAGGTTGATAGCGGAAACGGTTTGGGTTAGTTGGTTGCTGGCGGCAGTGGAAGTTTGCGCGCTGTTGGTGCCGGCCGCGCCTTGCGTGGCCGTGAAGTTTGGCGTGTTAACCGGCGTGCGAGTGTTGGTGGGCGTGCGCGTCACCGAGGGCGTGAAAGTCGGGGTAATGGTCGGAGTCAAAGTGACCACTTCCGGCACGCGGGTCGGCGACCAGCTATCCACCTGGTTGGGGTCCATCGGGTCTACCGGGCCGGGCACGCCGCCGCCGTCGGAGATCACCTGTTGGAGGGTAGCCAGGTCAATGACGCCGACACTGTTGGCGTAACGGCATTTGCCGTCGAGACAGGTGATAATGTCCAGAATCTGGGTGGAGTTATGCTCAACCCCCATGAACGACGAGCCTTCCAGCAGAGAGGCCAGGCCAATCGGCGTCTCCACTTCAAACTTCCCCAACCCCAGGTCGTTGCCCACAATCGCCCACACTTTGCCAAAGTCAATCTTCAGTTTGGTGAGCGGATCAAGGGTGGTGCCGCGCAGTTCGGCCAGAACAATTTGAGTCTGCGAACTGACCCGGATGGTTGTGCCTTCGGTTGTGGTCAGCTTGACGCTACTGCCTTCGCTGGTGAGGATGGTCGTGCCTTCAGGGATGGTTAATTCGCTGGTGACGGTGACCCAGTCGCTGTTGGCCGGAGTTTTGATCAGAACCGAGCCACGAATTTCGGATAGAGTGGCAAAGCGGATGGAGGGAACGTCGGTGTTGGTGGCGGAGGGGGTTTCAGTGGCCCCGTCACCGCCGCCGCCGATGCCATCTCCAGGCGTCGGTTCGAGAGTGTCGGACGGAATGGGTGTGAGCGACGGCGTCAACGTAGGCAGGCTGGTGACGGCCACTATCGTCTGCCCTTGGGTGGGCGCTGGCCGATTGCCAAGCAGAAAGAAGATGCCAGCACAGCCGCCAATCAGCACGATTGCTACGATGATGGCGACAATAATCAAAGTTTGGCGCTGTCGCTGGGCTTCCTCAGGCGTTTGAATTTCGTCGGTGTAAGACATTGAAACTCTCCGAACAAGATTCCACAAAAAGTGTGGTGATGGCCGAAAGTATAGGATAGATTGAAAAATAGGGCAACTCGCCGGAGGCCTGGCAAGAGGTGCCACCTTCATGCTACACCCGAAGCGCCGACAAGATTGCGGTTTGCAAGGTTGCGGCAAGCACTCTTTGACCCGGATAAGACTTTGTGTCAACGGCCCACAAATAAAAAACGTGCCTGCGGTTGCAGACACGTTTTGAAAAGCGGGAGAGAAAACCTGGCTAAGATGCGGTAGCCAGGGGGCGGGCGCCAAAGATAGGCGTTTCTTCTTCGGGCGTTGTGCCGTCCGTCATACGCACTTGCCCGCGCAGGAAGCCGCCTTCTTCAGTCGTGAATGCGCCGGTGATCAAGTCGCCGTAGATTCGGCCCGTGCGCATGATGTCTACACGTTTGGCAGTGATATTGCCTTTGACCGAGCCGGCCACCGAAACGCTCTCGGCAGAAATGTCGGCCACCACTCGAGCGCCTTCGCCGATCACCAGCGGCCCTTTGACCGAAAGATTGCCGTCGAATGAGCCGTCAATGCGCGCACCGCCCTCGGCCACGATAGTGCCGTTGAGAGTCGAGCCAGGGCCAATAACAGTTTGAATCTTGTGGCTATTGGAAAAAGCTGGAATTAGCGAAGAGTCCGATTGTGAAGAGTCTTTTCCCCCGGGACGTCGAAACATGTGCTTCTCCTCAAGTTTGGGACGATTGTCCAAGTTGTGTCCAAGAGTTTAGTCACCCGGCATTTGTCTGTCAACCGTCGCTTGCCCTTCTTATTCGAGCGTATGTTCTATAAAATGGGTGCAATCCTTAGTTTCAAGCCAAAATAAGAAACATTGCAGTTTTGGTGTCACAGTACATTGCAATGCGGTTGTTGAACATAACGTTTCAGAATATCGGGTTTGGCAATGTTTCGGCGGCCACAGCCTCAAAATCAATTTGCTCGCCGAGCATGAGCGCCGCCAATTGATTCGACGGAGCGCCGCTGGTAAAAGCGGCGAGAATGCTTGAGTGAGACTCGGTATTTAATAACTGACGCTGATCAAGGATGCGCCCCACCTGCCGGGCAACAGCCGGAGCCGGATCGACGATGGCGACGGTTGGGCCGACGATGTGCTGGATGGCCGGGATGAGAAACGAGTAATGGGTGCAGGCCAGCACCAGCGAGTCGATGCCGTCCGCAATCAACGGATCAAGATACTCGTGCAAAAGTTTGTGCGTGCGCGGCGATTCAAACTCTCCGGCCTCCACTTGCATCACCAGGCCGGGGCAGGCTTTGGTGAGAACGGCCACGCCCTGAGCAAAGCGGTCAACCACGCTGGCAAACAATTCGCTCTGACAAGTGGCCTGGGTGGCGATCACGCCAACGACGCGGCTTTTGGTTTGCTCGGCGGCCGGCTTGACAGCCGGTTCCATGCCCACAAACGGCGCGTGAGGAAATGTTTGCCGCAAGTGGGCCAGCGCGGCGGCCGAGGCCGTATTGCAGGCCACAACAATCACTTTTGCCCCACGCTCAAGCAGGAAGCGAGTAATTTGATCTGAGAACTGGCGGATTTCCGAGACGGGGCGGGGGCCGTAGGGCAGGCGGCCCTGATCGGCAAAGTAGAGGATGGACTCGCGTGGCAATTGCCGCCGGACTTCTTTGAGAATGGAAAGCCCGCCCAGCCCCGAGTCGAAGATGCCGATGGGCCGAGAGTCGCTCATGGGGTTAACTGGCGGCTTTCACCAACGCCTGAAACAAGCCGCGCATCTCCGGCTGATCCTGCAACCATTCTGGGTGCCACTGCACGCCGAGCGCGAAACGATGCCCCGGCACTTCAATGCCTTCGATGACGCCGTCAGGGGCGCTGGCCACCACTTCCAGGCTAGGGGCGGCGCTCGCCACTGCCTGATGATGCAGGCTGTTGACCTGGACGATAGGCTTACCCAGAATTTCGGCCAGCCGTGTTTCTTCGCCGATGGAAACAGGGTGGACAATTTTGTTTCGGGGGTAGCCGGGGAAGTAGTTGTGTTTGGCCGCCCCTTCAATGTGGCTGGCAATGTCAATGACCAAACTTCCCCCGAGCGCGGCATTCATCACCTGAGCGCCCCGGCAAATTCCCAGAAACGGCTTTTCTTCCTTCACCGCCCACCGCACCAGGTTGTATTCCACTCGATCACGATCCTGATCAATGCCATAAACGGTTTCGTGGGTCGGAACGCTCAACCGTTCCGGGTCAATATCGCCGCCGCCCGAAAGGATGATGCCGTCGAGCCGCTCGAATAAGTCGCGCAACTCCGGCTCGGTCTGGCCAAGCGGCAGAAGCACGGGCGCGCCGCCGTTGTTGCGAACCGAATCAACATAGGCGGCCATGATGGCGAACATATCTTTCTTGCCTTCGTCGGAGTCGCGGCGGTGAGTGGTGATGCCAATTAAAGGTCGAGGCATAAACGTTGGTAGGCAGAAAGCAAAAAGCAGAAAGCAGGATAACTCTACTGCTTTCTGCCTACTGTCATTTGCATACTGGTTGGATCAGGCTTTGGCTTCGCGTTTTTCGCGCAGGCGAGCTTTCTTGCCGGTCAGGTTTCGCAGGTAGTAAAGCTGGGCGCGGCGGACCGAAGCGTGGCGGGTGACTTCCACTTTTTCGATGCGCGGCGAGCGGAGCAGGAAGGTGCGCTCCACGCCGATGCCGTGCGAAGCTGTGCGGCGGACGGTGAAGTTGGCGTTGTTGCCGCTCTTGCGCAGGCGGATGATGGTGCCTTTGAATTCCTGAATGCGTTCCTTGTCGCCTTCCTTGATGCGAACGTGAACGCTGACCGAGTCGCCGGAATTTAATTCCGGAATGTGTGAGTTGGGTTTGCCTTCGACGGCTTTGATTAAGTCAGCCATGATGGATTTCCTTGCGCTTTCAACAGACAAAGTTTTGCCGCCCAAATTTCGGGCGGCGGAACGAAATTTTACCATAGCGACCGCCGACCGTCTAGGGTTTGGCGCTTTTCGCGCATTTTGCGGCTCAACTTGCAGTCGCCAGACAACTTGAGCCTATTCTGAAATGCTCCTGTTTTATGGCCGATTTTTCTTTTGAAGCAGAATCAGTTCATGCTCAAGCCTGACAACGCCCGCTCTAAATTCACCAGCCTCTTCCTTCTGATTCTTATTCTTCTGACTCTGGCGCTCCCCGTCAACGCCAACGGCAACATCGTCTACGTCGGCGACCGAACCCTCAACCTGCGCGCCGGCCCCGGCCTCAACTTCACATCCATTGCCGAACTGTATCCCGGCGAGCCTCTCGCCGTCATCATCAAAGACGGCCTGTGGCTCAACGTCAAACGCGCCGGCGGGCAGAGTGGGTGGGTCAACGGTTTCTACGTCGGCTCCACCTTGCCCAACTCGGCCATCGTTCAATATAAAACCGTCATCGTAGACACCGGCAAGCTCAACCTTCGTTCCGGCCCCGGCCTCAAATATTCATCCATTGCCGAAATCCCTGAAGGAGAAACGCTAAACGTCATTGCTCGCTCCGGACTCTGGATCAACGTGCAACGGACGAACGGTATGACAGGCTGGGTGAACAAGACTTACACGCGACCGGTCGGGGTGACCGCCTCTGCGCCTCAACCGGCGGCGACGGCCCAACCCTCATCCCCTTCCTCCTCAAGCGGCTCGTTTGCTGTTGTCAACTCTGCCTTTGTTAACCTGCGGGCCGGCCCAGGCTTTGAGTTCGATGTATTGGCTGAAATACCGTTCGGCGAAACGCTCGTGGTCGTGGGCCGTTCTGGGGCCTGGATCAACACCCGGCGAAGCAACGGCCAGGAAGGCTGGGCGAGTTCGGCAGTTCTCAAACTGTCCGGCACAGCGCCTATCATTTCTTCGCCGCCAACGCTTTCACCCACCAAACCGTCTTCATCGCTCACGCCAACACCCACAGCCACCACGCCAGCCAGCAACGCCTTCTGCCGTCAGGGCAACGTGTTGGCCGGAGTCCACGATCCAGATCGCCTTCAAGTGCTCCGAACCTGCCTTACCGTCACCGGCGTTGTCGCCGAAATCACAACCGCCGACGATGGCGACGTCACCTTCCGCTTGCGCCTCGACTCGGCTTACACCTGGACGCTCAACGATGTGAACCGGACACGCCTGCGCGGCTACCTGCAAATAGAAATCATCCCCGCCGATCAAGACAGCGTTGCCACACCCACCATTGGCGACCGGGTGGCCGTCACCGGCGCTTACGTCACCGACACGGTGCATGGCTGGAATGAAATTCACCCGGCCTGGCAGGTGGACACTTTGCCTTAATTCTTCTTTGGCGCGTCCTTCTTTGTAGTTTGAGGCGTCGGTTTCGCCAGCCGCTCCAACTCAACCAGACGTTCCTCCAACCCCTTCAGCAGTTGCAGGATTTGCCCAACCGCCTGCTCGGTGGTGATGGCTCCGCTCTTCCATGCCAGCAAAACGCCGTCCAGCCCATAAGTGCCCATGATTGCCTCCTGTATTCAAATTCATGTAATGTTGATAATTTTTTCGGGGAGGTGAACTCCCCGACACGTGCCCATAGTTTACATGAATTCGTATCGAGAGTCAAGACCCGGTTTTCGCCGTCTTCTCGGTGGGCGGCTCTTCGCCATAATCGAACCTGGCCTTCTCGGCCACGATATTCAGCACTTTTACTGATGCGCCTTTGGGATAGTGATAGCCGCACTCCCACTGGCTCACGGTTTGCTGGAGGATGCCCAGCTCTTCGGCGAATCGGGCTTGTGTCAGGCCCAGAAACTCGCGCAAAGCCTTGACTTTTTCGGCGTCCCACTCGTAAGTTTTTGACCGGCGCGCGCGGCGGGTGGGATATTTGATGCTGGCGGTTTTTTTAGGCTTGGGTGGCATAGTTAGTTGTCGTCTCAGTTTGTTAGCCTGATTTTACACCAATTGGCAAAACCATGATTGACGCGGCCTGTTCTTTGGCGCTATACTTGTCTCAATGGAGGTGACCTATGGCTGAAGAAAAGACTGAACACAAACATCTGCACGATTTTATCCCTGAAGAGACACGCGAGCATCTCAAAGCGGCGCGAGAGGAAATGTGCAAGGGCATGGAAACGCTCCTAGAGCCGGTTGCTCGTTGAGATAAAGCATTGCGCCTACGGCCAGTAAAGCGGTGAACACTAATCCGCCCGTCAGGCGGTTAAGGGCGGCGCTGAGCCGGTCGGCTTGCAGTTTTTGTTCGGGCGAGGGGCGGCTGATGACGGTGATTTCGCCGCGCTCGATTCGAGTCAGAGCTGAGTCCAGCCGGGCTGGCAGGGCAACCAGTTTTCGGCCCCACTCCAGAATTTCGTTGAGCCAAAAATCCAGGCCGCCGTCGCCTGTCTCTTCGGCCAGCAATGTTTGGGCAAACGGGGTGATGCTGAGGAACAGGTTGAAGTCGGGGTTGAGGCCGGTGCACATGCCCGACAGGATGGCGACGGTGCGACCGAGATAGATCAGATTCTCCGGCACTTGAAACGGAAGCTCAAACATCAAATCGCGAAACTGGCGCATGAACTTTCTCATCTCACGCGGATCCGTCTGCCGCAATTCTTTCATGGACTTGCCCCAGAAACGATCAAAGACGGCCGTCTCGGCTTCGATGATGCGGTCAACGTCGGCGCCGGGCAGGAGGGCGTTGGCGGCCACGAAGGAGTGGACGAGCCGGGCCGGGTCGCGGGTTCCAACGGCCACGGCGGCTTCACGCAAGGCGGCGCGGATGGCGGGCGTGATCTGGCCCACCATGCCAAAGTCTACAAAGATGAGTCGCCAATCGTGCTCACCATTGGCCGGTTCGACGAATAAGTTGCCGGGGTGAGGGTCGGCGTGGAAGAAGCCGACGTTGAAGATTTGATAGAGGTAAGTTTGGAAGAGGCGCTCGGCCACGTCGGCGCGATTAATGCCGGCGGCGGTGATGGCGGCGTAGTCGGTGATTTTGATGAAGTAGACGTCTTCGAGGGCCAGGACGCGGAGCGTTGAATGGCCGGGATAGAGTTTGGGGATGCGCACGCCGGGGTTGCCGTTGAACATGTCGGCGAAGCGGACGGCGTTTTGCGCTTCGGCCACGTAATTGAGTTCGTCGCGCAGGGTGGCGCTGAATTCGGCCAGCAGGGCCTCGACGTTGGCGCGTTTACTGATGGGCCGATAATGCTTAAGCCAACTGACGACGGTACGCAGGGCGGCGAGATCGATCTCGACAACATGCTCAATGTTGGGCCGTTGAATTTTGATCACGACTTTTTCGCCGCTGGAGAGTGTGGCCCGGTGAGCCTGCCCCAGCGAGGCGGCGGCCAGCGGCGTTTCGTCGAATGAGGCAAACTTTTCGGTTAATGTCCCTTTCAGTTCAGCTTCGGCGACGGTCCTGATGCGCGAGAAAGTTTCGGCGGGAACTTCGTCTTGCAGGCCGCTCAGTTCTTCGGTGATGTAGTCGGGCAGAACGTCCACACGGGACGAGAGGAACTGGCCGACTTTGATGAGCACGCCGCCCATGCGAATGGCAACGGCCCGGAAGCGGCGGGCGGCGGCGGTGTAGCGGGCCTGGGCGGTTCGGTTGGCGAGCGCGCGAAAGCCGAGTCGGCGAAGGATGATTTCCCAAAAGATGAAATTGAGGACGATGCGGCCAAAAAAGAGGACGATGCTAAGGTAGCGGCGGTTGAGGAGCACGCGGGAATCATATCACTGTTGAGGCAATAAAAAAGCCGCCGTTTTTTTCTAAAAAGCGGCGGCTTCAGGCAGAATCGTTAGCGAGGCTTAGTCATCATCGCCATCATCGCCTCCGTGCTTGTGGCAGTCGTTTCCCTTGCCATGATCGTGATCATCACCATCCTGACAATTATTGTTGTCGTTGTTGCCGCCATTGTTGTCGTTGTTGTTATTGTTGTTGTCGCGAGGATCATCCGGCGGTCGAATCACAATCACATCAGGAAGCTTATCCAGTTGGAAGATGACGATGACGCTCACGATGACGATCTTGCCGTCTTTGCCGACGCAGGCATGGACGATTATTATGCTGGCGACTTTGACATCGCCTTCGAGGTCAATGTCCTTTAGCTTGATGGTTTGCCCGTTGAGCAGGATAATTTTCTCGGCGGTGACATTGCTGACGACGACGACCGTGTCAAAGCAGTCAGCAGGGTCTTCAAGCGGGCTGATGTCATCGGCCAGCAGAGCGCCATCGGGCAGAATATGTCCCTTGACCCTCACAAAATCGCCGACCTCAATATCATTCGCAATCTCGGTGTTCTCGTCGGTGGCGAGCGTGACGCCGCCGATCACCCACGGGTCGGTGCTGGTCACTTTACCTACAAACTCAAATCGCAAGGCCTGGCTGGCTTCAATCAGTTTGATTTCATCGGCTACCCAAGTTCCATCTTCCTGAATCCGGCCCTCCACTTTCACCCGGTCACCAACCTTGATGTTTTCGTCAATCTCTGTCCAGGCCGCCGTCTCGAATTCCACTCCGGCCACCTTCCACGGATCCATGCTCTCCACCGGCCCGGTGATCTCAAACTTGTGCTCGTCCTCATCGGCAAGCGTGATTGATTCTGCCAGCCACGAACCGTCGGCCTGAATGTGGCCCTCGACTTTGACCACGTCGCCGGTTTCGAGTCCCTCATCAATTTCGGTGTTGCCGTCCACCTTGATAGTGACGCCGGAGATCGTCCAGCCCGAGTCGGCGATGGCGTCAATCACGCCAGTAAATTCAAACGGCTGTTCGGCCTCGGCTCGTTTGCGAATTTCGCCGGCCCAGAAGGTTCCGTCCTGAGCAATGCCGCCCCTGACCTCGACGGCGTCCCCGACCACGATCCCGTCCTCAATAGTCGTCAGCTCATCAACCCGAACTTCCCGGCCAGAGATCGTCCACGAGTCGCCGCCGATGGACTCTACGACGCCGCTAAACGAGAAAGTGTTTTTCGAGGCGCGATGCAGGAGGGTGATGAGGTCGGCGAGGCGACTGCCATTTGGCAGAAGGCGGCCTTCGACGGCGACGCGGTCGCCCACTTGCGGGTTGCCGACGATGACGGTGTTGCCGTCGGTGAGAAAGGTTTGGCCGCCGATGTTCCAGACACTGCCGGTTTGCAGAACTTCGCCTTCGCCGCTGACACGGAAGACCGGATCGCCCGGCGGTTGACCCGAAGGAATGGTGGTGGATTGCCCGGCGACGACGACCACGATGATGTTCAGGTTGGCGACAGCCACTGCTCCCTTGTCAACGTCGAAGCGGACGAAGAGGGCAGTGACCAGCACCTGGAATGATGTGCCTTTGGCCGTGCCGACGCCGGAAGGCGTGCGGACTTCGTAGACAGAGGCCGGGTCGGCGGAGTGGGCTACATCGTGCTTCGTGTCGCCGACCCATTGGGTGAGTTGAATGATGCGCGGGCCGCTCGTCTGGGCGTTGAGAGAATCGATCCAGAGTTCGGTGTTTGGCCCCAGCCGCGCCTGGCTCCCGTCGTAGAAGACCAGCGTTGCGCTCGACAGCGGGCCGGTGCGAATGCGCTTCCCGGCAGTGACGGTTTGCCCGTTCCTCATTGTCGCCCACGAGCCATCGTCGCCTTGAACTCTTACGTTGCCGCGCACATTTGCCATCGTGCCGCTTTGTGGATTTGCAATGGGGATGATTTGAGTCGGGCCGCCGTTTTGCGAAGGGGTGACGATGACGACTTGCCGAGGGGCGGCAGGTGAACGCCTCAACGAGGCAAACCCGGCCATTGCGGCCACAGCGATCACGCAAATAAAGGCAAACGCCGCAACGCCGCTAAGCGCCGCCGGCAAAACCCAACGAGGTTTGGTTGTCATCGCGTTTTTCTCCTTTGCCACCCGCGCCGCCTGCAACAGCTTTGTGCGTTGGGCGAGGGCGCTGTCACTGGCCTGCTCTGGGTAGTTCACTGTCGAAAGTTGGGCGGCCATTTTCAATAAAGAGGCTTCTTCTTCCGGCAGGCCGGCCAGGCAGGCCTCCAGCGGCTCGCCCTGTTCGAGTCGGGCCAATCGTTCTTGAAAGAGATCGTGTAACTCGTCCATCAGATGTGTTCCTGGATTAAGGCCGAGCGTAACGCCGCCAGGCCGCGATGTTGCAGAGCTTTGATGGCGGCTTCGGTTTTGCCGAGCACGACCGCCGTTTCCTGCAAAGACAGGCCGCTCAAGAATCTCAGCGTTACCACTTCACGCTGAGATTGCTCCAAAGTGGAAAGAGCGTGGCGTAGACGCTCGACGGTCAGCTTTTGCTCGAAGAGCGTCAGCGGCGTGTCATCTTCGGCGCTTTTGTTCTCGGCCTGCTGGAGCGGCGACGAAGCCCGGTTGCCTTCTTTGCGATAGTGATCAATCAGCAAGTTGCGGGCAATGCGGTAGAGCCAGGCCCGGAACGTGGCTTGCGTGGGACGGTAACGCGGCAGGGCGGCCAGCATCCGCACGAAAACATCGCCGGTCAGGTCTTCGGCGAGAGCGTGCTCTCCCACTCTGAGCCAGATGTACCTGAACAGAGCTTGATGATGCTGGTCGTACAGTGTGCCAATCGCGTCCACGTCACCTCGCTGGGCAAGTGTAATCAGGCCAGAGCCAGAGGGATCAGGCATGGGTGCGTCTCCGTCGGGCATGACCGCTCATTCTGTAAGTATTAACGGAGAGGGTGGGGAAAGGATTCAAAGTCATTGGACGATGGCGCAAACAAAAACCCGCTTCCTGTTATTTTGGCAGGAAACGGGCTTTGAAAGCGATGGGAAGATTGGCGATTTACTTTGCTTTGGCCTCACTCCACCTCAAATACGCCTTCGTCATCTCTTCCGAAACTGCCGGGATGAGGGCCAGGCCGACGACGACGGCCCACTCGGCCAGGCTCAGGAAGTGGGTGTTGAAGATCGGTTGCAGGAACGGCACGTTGACGACGAGGAGCAACAGGGCAAGCGACAGGCCGACGGCGTACTGCATGTACGGATTTGAGAACACGCCCAAGCGGAACAACGAGACGCGCTCGGAGCGAACGGTGTAAGCGCGGAACAACTCACACAGCGAGAGCGTCACAAAGGCCATCGTCTCGGCGGTCTGCACGTCAATGCTCGTCCAGTCGTGCTGGATGAGGAACAAGATGGGGTTCGCGCCTGCCGGCATGGCGTCGCCGGCTTTGAGATGCCACAACAAGCCGAGAGCAAACGCCCCCAGCACCGCGCCGGTCTGGGTGATGGTTTGAATGACGATGCCCAATTGCATCGAACGATTCACAATGGACTCGTTCTTGGGGCGGGGCGGATATTGCATCACGTCCGGGTCGCCCTTTTCCATGGCCAGCGCCAGGGCGGGCGCGCCGTCGGTGATCAGGTTGAGCCACAACAGTTGAATGGCAGTGAGCGGCGTGGGCAGGCCGGCCAAAGTGGCTAAGAAGATGATCATGATCTCGGCCACGTTGGACGAGAGCAGGAAGAACACAAACTTGCGGATGTTGGCGTAGATGATGCGCCCCTGCTCGACGGCGGCCACGATGCTGGCGTAGTTGTCGTCGGTGAGGACCATGTCGGCGGCTTCTTTAGCAACGTCGGTGCCGGTGATGCCCATGGCCACGCCGATGTCCGACTTCTTGAGGGCGGGGGCATCGTTCACCCCGTCGCCGGTCATGGCCGCCACCGCGCCCGTCCGGCGCACGGCGTCCACAATCATCACCTTGTGTTGCGGCGATACGCGGGCGAACACATCTGTTTCCTTCACGGCCTGCAACACTTCGGCGTCGCTCATCTTGTCGAGCGCCGCGCCGGGCAACACTTTGCCATCCTTCCGCAAGAGGCCAATGTTGTTGGCAATGGCTCGCGCCGTGTCCACAAAGTCGCCGGTGATCATCACCGTGCGAATGCCGGCCTCGCGCGCGTGTTGAATGGCCGGCTTCACTTCGGGCCGGGCCGGGTCAATCATGCCGATCAGGCCGACGAAGGTCAGGTCGTGTTCGACGGTTTCGGGCGTCATCGGATCGGGGTGGTGATCGGAGATGCGGTAAGCGACGGCCAGCACCCGCAATGCCTGACTCGAAAGCTCGGCGTTGGCGGCCAGCACCTTTTCGAGAAACTCCGGCGTGATCGGCGCGGCCTCGTCGTTGAGTTTTTGATAGTGACTGCACGTTTTCAGAATCACGTCCGGCGCGCCTTTGGCGCACACCACAAACTCAGGGGTTCCCGCCGGTTCGTTGAACGGGCTGACTTCCGGCATGGCCTCTTTGACGTTGTGGAAGGTGCTCATGATCTTGCGCGCCGAGTCGAACGGATTCTCGGCGATGCGCGGGAAGACAGCTTCTACTTCCTTGCGCCAGATTCCGGCTTTGGCCGCCGCCACCACCAGCGCCCCCTCGGTGGGGTCACCGACCATGCGATAGGTGGGCTGGCGCTCGTTTTCGCCCGACGCCTCTAAAATCGCGTCACTGGCAAGCAAACCCGCCCAAAGCAACGTGGTGATGGCCGGATGATCGGAGAAGTTGAGATGGTCGCCTTCGTGGATGAAGTTGCCCTGCGGCTTGTAGCCGTCGCCGGTGATCTCAAACGACTGATCGTCGCACCACAACTGCACTGCCGTCATCTCGTTTTGGGTGAGCGTGCCGGTCTTGTCGGAGCAGATCACCGAGGCCGAGCCAAGCGTCTCCACCGACGACAGGCGGCGGATGAGGGCGTGGCGCTTGACCATCTCGCGCATGCCCAGAGCCAGGGTGATGGTGACCACGGCCGGCAGCCCTTCGGGCACCGCCGCAATCGCCAGGCTGACGGCGATGATGAAGACTTCGGTGATTCGTTCTTTGAAGGCGTCGAAGTAAGCCAGTGGCGCTTGAAAGAGTTGGCCCAGTTCGGTTTGATTCACTAAAGCGACGATGAAGACGATGGCGACGATGATGAGCGAGCCGATGCTCAACTGCTTGCCCAGTTCGTCCAGCCGCAACTGCAGGGGCGTCTCTTCCTCCTCAACCGCCGACAGCATTTGGGCGATGAGGCCGATCTGGGTGTTGAGGCCGGTGGCGACTACCACCCCGGTGCCGCGCCCGTAGGAGACGATGGTGCCCATGAAGGCTGTGTTCTTGCGATCGCCTAGCGGTATCTCGCGCTCAAGAGTCAGGGTGGCCCGTTTCTCCACCGGCACCGACTCGCCGGTGAGGGCCGCCTCTTCCACTCGCAGGTTGACGCTTTCTACCAGCCGGACATCGGCGGGGATGAAGTTGCCGGCTTCCAACAGCACCACGTCACCGGGCACCAGTTCGCGGGTGGGGACGTTGATCCGTGAGCCGTCGCGGATGACGCGGGCGTCGGGCGCGGCCAGCTTTTTGAGGGCGGCCAGCGAGGCCTCGGCCCGCGACTCCTGGACGACGCCGATGACGGCGTTGAGGACGACGATGGCGATGATGGCCGCCGCTTCAATTTCGTCGCCGAGGAGAAACGAGACAATGCTGGCGACGATGAGCAGGATGACGACAAATTCTTTGAGTTGATCGAGGACGAGTTTCCAGAACGGGGTGGGGGGCTTTTCGCGGAGTTCGTTGTGGCCGTATTGTTCGAGCCGCTTCTTTGCTTCTTCAGATGAAAGGCCGTGTTCACGTTGAGTAGCCAGCTTCTCAAGCACATCCTGTACGGTTTCGGCGTGCCAGGCTTGTCCTTCGGCGTTTACGTTGTTTTCTACCATGCGCGGCTCCGAGTTGAAAAGATGCGGGCATTATATAGAAGGGGAGAAAGAGTGACAAGGTGACAGGGTGACAAGATGACAGGGTGACAAGGTGACAGGGTGACAAGATGACAGGGTGACAAGATGACGGGGTGACAAGATGACAGGGTGACAAGGTGAAGCGTCCCTTACAAGTCACCTTGTCATCCCTTCACCCTTTCATCTTGTCAGATGTTAGCCGCCGACGAATTTTGTCTTATAACCCAACGCCTGCAACCGGGCGGCGATCTTCTCGCGGTGGTCGCCCTGGATTTCGATCTCGCCGTCTCTCACCGTGCCGCCCGCGCCGCAGTGCTTCTTGAGGTCGGTGCAGAGCTTCTCGAACGTGGCCGGGTCGTGATGAAGGTTGCCGACGACGGTGACGGTCTTGCCTTTGCGGCGTTTGCTGTCACGCCAGATGCGGGCCACTTGCCCTTTGGTCGGCGACTCTTTGACGGCAGGCTTGGGTTTGGGTTCAGGATCGGGGTCGGTGGAGTAGACGATAGGCATGGGAAATTGAACCGCGAAGGCGCGAAGCACGCTAAGGAAATTAAAGGAAATGAAGGAAATCTTTGCGTCCTTTGAGTCTTTGCGGTGAATCTTTTCAACCGTAACGCCTGATTATCGTTTGCACGGGGCCAAGATAACTTTCGCCGAACAGGTTGAGATGATTGAGCAGGTGGTAGAGATTATACAGGTCAAATCGGTCGCGGTAGCCGGGTTCGAGGGGCCGGGCTGACTCGTAAGCTTTGAAAAATGAAACGGGCGGCGAGCCGAAGAGGGTCATCATCGCCAGGTCGGCCTCGGCCCAACCGTAGTGAGCGGCAGGGTCAATCAGCACCGGCTCGCCGTTCGGCCCGGTGTGCAGGTTGCCGCTCCAGAGGTCGCCGTGGAGGAGGCTGGCGGGCTGGGGAGGGATGAGAGAGGAGAGAAGAGAGACGAGCGAATCCATTTGGCGAAGATCAGTTGAATTGCGGTAGCGGTTGCGGCGGGCGAGGTCTGCTTGAAAGCGCAGGCGGTGTTCGGCGAAGAAGGTGTGGCCGTCGTCTTCCCAGGTGTTGATTTGCGTCGTCGGGCCGATGTAGTTGTCGTGCGGGAAGCCGAAGCGGGGCGAAGTGTGGTTGTGCAGGGCGGCCATTTGCAGACCGAGCGTTTCCCAAAAATTGGCGCGGCGCGGGCCGGGCTCCACAAACTCTTGTAAGATGAAGTTCGGGCCAACGCCCAAAACTTTGGGGACGCGAATCGCGTTCGGAGCGGCGAGGGCAACCAGCCCTTCGGCTTCGCGCTCGAACATGTCGGACGGGGTTGTGTCGTTGACCTTGAGAAAGAGCGGGCCGCCGTCAGTATCGAGCCGGGTTGCATTGCTCACGCACCCGCCGCCGACCGGCGCCGCGCGGCGGATCCCGCCGTAGCCGTTGTGATGGCAGAAGTCGAGGACGGAGGGAGGGAGGTTCATGGGTGAGGGTGATCATACGCGAAAAGGGGAGAACACGGATGGGCGGAATTTAACGGATCGATCCGTTAAATTCTACCTATCCGTTGTTCTTACCCACGCCCGCCTGCCCGGCTCGAGCAGTAACGCTAACGGTTCAGTTTCCTTTTGCTGGCACTTAGCATACAATCCCTTCATGCCCGACCTGTCCCAAAACTCTGGTCAAACTTGCCGCCAAATATTCGGGTTAAGAGGGACGTGCTCATGCGCCGTTATCTTGTCGTTCTGAGTGCCATCGGTGTGCTGGTGTTGATCGTCGCCAGTGTCAGTTGGCTTGTCTTTCCAGAGTGGCGCAACACATCTAACGGCGTATTGCAGTTATCAGTGGCTGCCCTGTTGGGCGTGCTCATGTTCTTTAGTGGTTTCAAGGATGCTTACGACCTGCTGACGGGCAAGAAGGAGAAGAATCCGACTCCGCAACCGACGTTGAACATTGAAGGAAATTTGGAGCAAGAGGGCCAGACGAATGTAGTAGCAGCGAAAGTTCAGGCTCAACAAATCGGCGGCACGCGCATTGAACATGCCGATCAAGTAGTCGTTCAAGGTGAGAGCTCCTCAGCAACCCGCGAGCTTCGGGAGATCAAATCGCTCCTCATTGACGCCGCCAGCCTGGCCCAGCTTGGCCCGCGCGACTGGTTGCCCCCGACCGCGCCGCGCCCCACCGCCCGGCTGGTGGGCCGCGACGAAGAACGTAAAGCCGTGAGCAATCTGCTAGCCCCTGGCGCAAAAGCGGCTATTACCGGCCTGGCCGCCGCCGTGCAAGGCACGCCGGGCGTGGGCAAGACTCTGCTGGCCGAGCATCTGGCGGCGGGGCTTGAGTCGCAGTTTGCGGGCGGCGTCCTGTTCGAGCGGCTGGGCGCGGGCTTTCGCGATCCGGACCTGAGCGCGCCGATTCTGGATCGCTGGGGCGGACACGCCTTTGGCAACCGGCCACTGCCCGAGGGCAAGCACTTCACGCCCGACGCCGTGCGGGCCCTGCTGGCCGGGCACGGCTCACTGCTGGTTGTGCTGGATGACGTTTGGGACTTGAAGGCGGTTGCCCCGTTGCTGGCCGCCCTGCCCAACGACGCCTGCGTGCTCATCACCACCCGCAGTGAACGGCTGGCCCGCGACCTGCGCGGCGAAGTCTATCCACTCGACGTGCTGAACATAGACGACGCGCTCAAACTGTTGCGCGCCCGCGCTCACCAGGCAACGGATGCCGATGATGAGTTGTTGACTGAACTGGCGAAGGCCCTGGGCCGCCACGCCATGGCCCTCGACATTGCCGGGCGTAGTTTGGACCGGCTGGGCCGGGCTGGCTGGCCCAAAGCGGTGGAGGCGATGACGCGGCAGGTGCGCGAGGGCAGTGGCTTTGGCGAACTGACCCTGCCCGGCGATGAAGTGCAGGTGAGCGCCGTCGAAGTTGCCTTGAAGTTCAGCTACGATGATCTGACCGACGTTGCCCGCGAGCGCTTCCGCAAGCTGGGCGCGTTTGCCCCCGACGCCAGTTTCCGCGTTGAGGCCGCCGCCGGGTTGTGGGACTGCCCCCTCGAAGAAGCCGAAGGCCAACTGGCCGTCCTCGTCGAGCGCGGCCTCCTCACTCGCATTGAGTCTCTCCCCTCTCCTGACCGCACCCTGAGCGAAGCGGAGCGCAGTCGAAGGGGCGGTCAGGAGACGCGCCAGCGGACGGGGGGTGAGGCCCGCTTCCAACAACACAGCCTCCTCCGCGCCTACGCCCTCGCCCTCCTGCGCCGGGCCAGTGAAGAAGATGCTGCCCGTGAGCGCCACGCAACCGTTCACAATGCGTTGATGGGCGACGCCGACGACCGCCAGATTTTCTACCTCATGCTCCCCGATTACGTCCAACTGCGCCATGCCTTCGAGTGGGCAATCGTTCATCAGGCGGGCCTGGCGCAGGCGCTGGCCGGGAACGCCGCCAACCTGCAAGCGGCCTGGGGTTTCATTCGAGACAGCTACGACTGGGCGACCCGCCTGGTGGCCGCGACTCAAACAGCGGAGGACGCGCCTGCGGCGAAAGCCGCCGCGCTGGTCACCCTGGGCAATGCCCTCAGCCGCTTAGCAACCTTGCCTAACGAGGGCCGCGTGAGGCGCTTGTTGGAAGCCTTAGCCGCTTACGACGACGCCTTGAAGTATCGCCGCCCGGACACCGCGCCGCTGGCCTATGCGATGACGCAGAACAATCGCGCCATGACGCAGAACAATCGCGCCAATCGGTTGAGCGAGTTGGCGAGTTTGCCGGGGGAAGACCGGCGGGGGCGGTTGGTGGAAAGTTTGGCGGCCTACGACGAAGCGTTGAAGCACTATCGCCCGGACACCGCGCCGCTGGACTATGCGATGACGCAGAACAATCGCGCCACGCTGTTGAGCGAGTTGGCGAGTTTGCCGGGGGAAGACCGGCGGGGGCGGTTGGTGGAAGCGTTGCGTTGTGCTCATATTGCCTTGTCGCTTTTTGATCAGATCGGGCATGCCCCGTATTCTCAAGCGGCAACTACTACTCTGCGTCGAGTCAGCGAAGAGGCGGGCGAACTGTTCTCAGAATTGTGGGCTGAGTTGAATGCCGGCGAACCGCCGGAGTGGTTGGCTGGTGTGTTGGCGCAAAGTCGGGCATTCGCCGCTTTGCCGGAAGATTTGCGCCGCGCGCTGGGGACGTTTGTTGAGGCGCGTCAACGCGCCGAAGAAGCGAAGTCCGCCGAAGCATGGCAGGCGGCGGCGCTGGCCGGGCAAAGCCTGCTTGACCACCCTGACGCGAGTCAGCTTCCATTTGAAGCTGAGCAACTGCGGGCTGAGGTTGCCAGTTGTTGGAATATGTTGGGAAACGTTTTGAGTGAACAAGAGAAACACATCGAGGCCCTCGCCGCCTTTGGTGAAGCCATCAAGTTACAGCCAAACAAAGCAATGTGGCATCGCAACTATGCCAGCGCCAACATTGACGTGGGCAACTTCGCCGCCGCCGAGGCCGGCCTGGCCCGTGCAACCGAACTGGAGCCGCAGCATCCGCGGCTGGAGGAGTTGAGGCGGGAGATGGAAGAACGACGGATGCGTGGAATTTAACGGATCGATCCGTTAAATTCTACTGATCCGTGTTCTAAGGAAAGAACGGCGGATGCGTGGACGCGAAGCGAACGGATTCCTGCCTGCCGGACGCGATCCGTTAAATTCCGCCAATCCGTGTTTTAGGGCAAGAACGACGGATGCGTGGACGCGAAGCGAACGGATTTCTTCTCTGCGAGGCCGATCCGTTAAATTCCACCAATCGGAGTTATCATGGCCGACCTTCTCTACAAAGAACTCACCGGGAAAATCATCGGCGTTTACTACGACGTTTATAACGGCACGAGTCACACGTATCCCGAGTTCGTCTACGAGAAGGCGATGATGCATGACATTCGGCGGGAAGGGGTTGTGTGCAATCGGCAGGATGAGTATCAGGTCTTTTATAAAGGCCAGCTTGTTGGCCTTCAGCGGCTAGACTTGTTTACGGCAGGAGAGGTCATTGTCGAAATCAAAGTAGCTCCAAGCCTGACCCGTTTGCATAAGGCTCAGACGTTCTCTTACCTCAAAGCCTTCGACAAACGAGTCGCGTTGCTGTTCAATTTCGGCGGGCTACAGCCGGAATTTGAACGGATTTACTTTGAGCCGCGCCCGGTCGAAACGTCAGCCGGGGTGATTGAGCAAGCTGTATCCGAAGCGCCGCCCGGCCTGGTCGCGCCGGAACTCATCCGCGAAGTGGTGGGCGGATTGTATTCGGTTCACACCACTCTGGGGGCAGGCTTCATCCACCGCATTTATGCGAATGCTTGTTGCCACGAACTAAAACTGCAGGGGTTGCCCGTTCGCCCGCAGAAGGAAATGAAAGTTGTCTATCGGGGCGAGCCTGTCGCCGACATCAAGTTTGCTCATCTTCGAATCGGCGATGAAGCGCTGGTGTTCCCGGTGGCTGTGACGAATGTTGACATGATCAGGTTCAACAACCTCAAAGATTGGCAACGGGTAGAGCAAATCCCGCTCGGCATCCTGGCCAACTTTCACAGCCTCGCTCTCCAGCCAATCATTCTAAAAACCTGATGCTGCTGACTGGCGAGAGTCGATCCGTTCGCTTCGCGTCCACCCATCCGCGTTCTTTACCGTGCCAACCCTCTACGACCTCACCCACCCCCTAGAAAACGACATGACCTTTTACCCCGGCGACCCGGCGCCGCGACTCGTGCCAGCCGAGATGACGCCGCCCTGGCGCGTGACAGAACTGCACATTGGCACGCACACAGGGACACACGTAGATGCCGCCTCCCACTTTGTGCCGGGCGGCAAGCCGATTGACGAGTATCCGCTAACGCGGTTTCTTGTGTCAGGCGTCGTCCTCGTGACCCAGGGCGACGACGAACAGATCGGCCCGGAAGCTTTTAGCGGCGTGAAGGGCGGGGCGGTCATCATTCGCGCCGGCTGGGATCGTTTCTGGAAGACGGAACGCTACTTGCGCCACCCGTTTCTCTCGCCTGAGGCGGCGCGTTATCTGGTTGAGGCGGGTGTCACGCTGGTGGGGATTGATGCCCTGAACGTGGACTCGACGACGCGAGGCACGACGCACGCCCACGAAATTTTGCTGGGCAGTGACGTGCTCATCGTCGAGAACCTGGCCCGGCTGGATCAGCTTGAGCCGGGGAGGACGTATCAGTTTTCGTTTTGCCGTTGAGGCTGGCCGGGCTGGATGGATCGCCGGTGCGGGCCGTGGCCTGGGCCGGCCAAGCCTGACCTGCTCAATGAAGATGACAGTTTTTGACACCTTTGCCTCTGTGATTGACAACCCTTTTGTCGTTAAATGGTAACTGCTCAGTCACTGCTCAAGCACCTTTGCAAATCACTCAAGAAATCCGCAGATTTCGCAGATTACCGCAGATTTTTTCTGTGAAAATCTGTGTAATCTGCGGATAAATCAGGATGCCTGAGTAGTCACACTGCTCAGGGCAAAAAATCAGGACGCGGATTTCGCAGACGCTTCGCGCGCAGATAAAACCACCAAAAAGATATCAACGAAAATCTGCGTTTATCCGCGTTCATCTGCGTCCTAAAAAACTAGCCTGAGCAGTTACGTTAAATGTTTGAAACCCGCCTCATAGACTGGAAGGCAGAATGGGCATCTACTCCACCAAATCCAACTGGCAAAAGGCGCTTCGGCCCGTCGTCGCCTTCTGCGTCCGCAACCGCGTCCACCCGGACGTTTTCACTTACGGCGCGCTCGGCCTCTCGCTCGTGGCGGCCTTTGCATTCTTGCGCGCCGGGTCGTCCACGCTCTGGCTGTGGCTCGCGCCGCCCTGCCTGTTGTTGCGACTGCTATTCAATTTGATGGATGGACTCGTGGCTCGCGAGATCGGCCTGGCCGACGCCTGGGGTGAGGTGAAGAATGAATTTAGCGACCGCCTCGCCGACAGCGCCATCTTTCTGGGCCTGGCCTTCGGCGGTTACGCCGACTCGCGCTGGGCGGCTCTGGCTCTGGCCCTCATCCTGTGCGTCTCCTACCTCGGCATTCTCGGCAAGGCGCTGGGTGGGGCGCGGGTGTATGGCGGCCTCTTCGGCAAAGGCGACCGGATGATCTCACTCGCCCTCTTCACCCTCTACCCTCTCTTCAGCGGCAACCTGGCCGGCTACAACTGGTACCTGGCGTTTGCCTCGCTGGCGGCGGCCATCACCGTCGTCCAACGTTTACGGATCATCTATGTGGCGCAATCCTCTCGCTGACCCGCTCTTCGTTCCATCGTTGAAGATTGTCGGAGTGTTGCTCGTCTTCGGCTTCGGGCTGGTGCTGTTCTTCGCCCGCAAGGACCTGAAAGCCGGGCTGACCGGCGAACTGGGCAAACGCTTCATCGGCTGGATGATCATCGCCCCGCTGTTCCTCGTCGCCACCTTCGTCGGCGGGCTGGCCGCCGCCGCCATCCTGTTGTTCTTTTTCTATCGAGTGACCGTTGAATACGTGCGCGTGGTCGGCGTGGAGCGGCCTTACGCCATTTACCTTTATACCCTCATTCCCGCCACCTTCCTCATCGCCCAGTTCTTCCCGACGCTCTACTTCGCCCTCCCCGCCGCCTCGATCCTGCTCCTCACCCTCGTCCCGATCCTCACCCGCGACGTGGCCGACCTCTACCTTCAGCTTTCGTACGCCGGGCGCGGCTACTTGTATTTGGTGTGGTCCATCGGCCACCTGATCCTGCTCAAGCAAGCGGGCGGCGTGGGGCTGGTCATACTGGTCGGCGTGGGCGTGGCCCTCAGCGACGTGATGCAATACACCGTCGGCAAGCTCATTGGCCGGCGCATCATCTCGCCCGAAGTGAATCCGCGCAAAGCCTGGGAAGGCCTGCTCGGCGACTTCATCGGCGCGGGCGTGGCGGTGGCCCTGTTCAACTTTGCCCTGCCGCCTGAATTCGTCCTGGCGCACAAGATTGCGCTGGCCTTCATCATCGGCCTCGGCGCGGCCTGGGGCGACCTGATCAGCTCGCTTATCAAACGGGTGGCTGGAAGCAAAGACTGGGGCGACTTTCTCCCCGGCCACGGCGGCCTGCTCGACCGGGCCAACAGCATGGTCGTCGTCATCCCGCTCGTCTACTACTTCACTCACCTGGTTCTGGAATACGGAAAGCCGTAACCATGCGCTCGTTTACCCCCTGCGAAATGATCGCCAACACCCTCAACATCGCGTGGAACTTCCTCCCGTTTCGCCAACGGCCCTACCAGAGTCGCGAGTCCATTCGGGCCTATCAACTCCGGCAACTGCGGCGCCTCGTAGACTTTGCTTATCACAACGTCGCTTTGTATCACGAGAAATATGATCGGGCAGGCGTGAAGCCAGGCGATTTGCAAACACTTGATGACCTCAAGCACTTCCCAACGGTGAGCAAGAACGACGTGTTGGCCGCCTATCCAAACGGGGCGCTGGCGCGCGGCCTCGACCTGAGCCGCTGTCTGGTTTCCAAAAGTTCCGGCTCCACCGGCCAGGTGCTCAACGTGGTGCATCAAGCCGACCGGCTTGGCATTCAAGGCCTGGCCATGAACCGCCTCTTCGAGCTTTACGGCTCGTACCTGCCCTGGCATCACCTCGTCTACATCTACACCTCAGAGTATCCGGCGCGCTCGCTCTTCGGCCTGTATCCAATGACGCTCATCCCGACTCTGACACCCACGCCGCAAATTCTCTCTCGCCTGCGCGACCTGCGCCCGCACCTGATGGCTTGCTATCCCAGCCACCTGCGCGCCATCGCCAACGAGCTTGGCCCGGAAGGATGCCGTCAACTTCGCCTCAAGGCCATTTCGGTTTCCTCTGAACTTTCCACCCAGCAGGAGCGCGACGATCTGGCCGCCCTCTTCAACTGCGGCGTTTACGACGAATACTCGACCGAAGAGTTGACTCACGTTGCCGCCCAGTGCCGGGACAAGACTTATCACATCTTTGAGGATGTGGCCTATCTGGAGATCCTCTCGCCCGACTCGGATCAGGTTTTGGCCGTCGGCCAGAAGGGGGAAGTGGTCGGCACCTATCTCCACAACTATGCCATGCCGTTCATTCGTTACCGGCAGGGAGACTTTGCGGTTCTCGACGACTCGGCTTGCTCGTGTGGCCGAACCTTTCGCGCCATTCGCGACCTCGGCGGGCGCAAGCTCGATCAGTTCATCCTGCCCAGTGGGCGGGTGCTCACGTCCGGCTGGCTGTTGGATGCTTCGTACAGCTTCCTGCTCGAAGTCGGAGCCGACATCGCCGCCTTCACCATGATTCAGGAAGCGGTTGACGAGGTGCGGATCGAGATCGTGCCGGGGGCGGGTTACATGCAACCCATGTCAGAGGCGGTGAGAATGAGATTCCTGGAACTGGTCGGGGAGCCGATCAACGTCCGGGTGACGGTCGTGCCGGAGATCAAACGGTCGGGCGGGGGCAAGCATCATCCCATTGTGTCGCACGTCACTCAGCGAAACCGGAAGTAGTACAGCACGTAAACGCCCAGCCACATTAAACCGTACGCGCCGACGACGAGTGCGGTGTAACGCCGAACGAACTTTTTGAAGACGACGCCGACGACTGCGCCCGCGACGGCGACCGGCAGGATTCGTTCCAGCCGCGCCGGGATGGTGAGGAGCAGAAACGAAATGAGAGGCAAGCGTCCCGCTCCAGCCTGCACGGCATAAACTTTATACGGGATGCCCTGCAAGGGGCCGCTGATCATTGCGAGCAGTCCATTGCTTCGCATCTGTTCGCCGACGTTGCTTATCATGCCGGCGTTGATGAGCGGGACTCGGTCGAGCAGTTGAAGCATGGCCGGGCCGTTGCTGGCCGCCAGCGCGTACATGACCCCGCCACCGACGATGGCCCCGGCCACGGTGGCGGCAGTCCCCCACAGCCCGCGCCGCCAGTTGAACAAGGCCACGAGGCCGAGATAAATGTCCGGGACGAGGAAGAAGAGAGTCGCCTCGGCCAATCCCCAGAGAAAGGCGATGACGATTGAAAGTGTTGAGGCGCTGTGCCGTTCGAGGCGAGTGTAGAGTGATGAGGTGGTCATAGCTCCATGCTATCCCAAACACCTGCGACGAGCAAGCCGGTTTTGACACAGGGCTTGCTTGAACGTCTCGTGTTCGGCTCCGGGCTGGTGTTCAACCAGACCTGGGAAGACCCGGACGTGGACAAACAGGCGCTGGCTCTCGGTGGTGATGACGTGATATTTGCCATTGCCTCGGCGGGCGACAATGTGCTGGCCTGCGCCCTCGCCGGGCCGAAGAAGATTTACGCCGTTGACCTCAACCCGGCCCAGATTTATCTGCTCAACTTGAAGATCGCGGCGGCCCAACAGTTGAGTTACGCCGACTTCTGGCATCTCTTCTCGCTCGCGCCTGCGCCGCGCGCTCACGGCATCTATCATCAACTTTTGCGCTCTCACGTTGATGATGAGACGCGCCGCTTCTGGGACGCGAATCTTGGGTTGGTGCGCGCCGGGCTATACCGGGCCGGCGTGTTCGGGCGGACGCTGTGGCTTCTGCGAACTTACTTGAGGGTGGTGTGCGGCTCGCGCGCGCTGGCGCGAGTCTTTGAGTGCCAGTCGCTGGCCGAGCAGGCCGACTTCTACTTCAAGCGTGTTCACTCGCGCTGGTGGAATCCGCTCGCCAAACCGTTCGCCGAGCAGTTGCCGATCCTTCTCATGTTTGGCGCTCATCCGCATCAAGCGCGGCGGGTGCGTGGCCGGCAGTTCGCTAGTTTTCTGGCGGCGGGGATTCGGCGGGCCATGAGCACCTCTCCGGCCCGCGATAACTTCCTCTGGCAACAAGTTTTGCTGGGCCGCTATCTTGTACCGCCGCCTTACTTGCGGCCTGAGAACTTCGCCCGATTAAAAGAGGCCGTGACTCGAATCGAGACCCGCGTCGGGCGGGCTGAAATTTTCCTTAGTGACGTTCCGCCGTCGTCCGTCACCCGTTTCAATTTGCTCGACGCGCCGGACTGGTTGTCAGCAGAGGAGACGATTAGGTGGTGGGATGTTTTGCAAGAGGCCGCCGCCCCGGAGGCCAGGGTTCTGTTCCGTTCCATTGATCCCGGCTATCGTTTGCCCGACTCTATTTTGAGTCGCTGGCAAAACATCTCTGACCCGAATTGGGTGGCGCGGGAACGAACGGGCGTGTACGCCGGCGTGCACTTGCTTTGCCGGAGAAGTTGATCGCAACGTCATTTTTCACAATGCGCGCATCCGCGCCGCTCGGCTTCCACAATCGCCTGGTCGGCGCTCCAGAAGAAGTTTTGCTCGCCAATCGCCTCAACCAATCCGCCGCGCTCCAACATGCGCCGCACGTCGTCGTGGACTCCGGCCAGCATCAAAGTGCCTCCACTGTGCGTGAGGCGCTCATGCAGGGCGAGCATCACTTGCAAGCCTGAGGTATCCACCAGCGGCACGCCGCGCATCGAAAGAATCAGAGCGTGGGTTTCGTTGAGTTTCGCAAAAGCTTCGTTGAAGTTGCCGGTGGCGGCGAAGAACAGCGGGCCGGTGAGGTAGGCCACGCGCACGTGGCGGCATTTGCCGGCGTTCTCAATGCCGCGCCCGCGCAGTTTTTCCACGTCCACTTCCTGCACCTCAATATCAATGCTGGCGCTCTGGTTCAAGAACACCGCGCCCGACAGAAACGCGCCGATGAGGATCGCCTGCGTCAGGTCAAGCGTAATCGTCGCCAGCATGGTGATGCTAAAGGTGATCATCGCCGTCTTGAGCCGGTGCTTGAAGATGTAGTGGATCGACTCCCACTCGTTCATCCGCCAGGCGGTCACGATCAACACCCCGGCCAGCGCCGCCAGCGGAACGCGCGACATGACCGGGGCCAGGATGAACATTGAAGCCAGGATGGCGAGGGCATGAATAATGCTGACCAGGCGCGTCTGCCCGCCGGACTTGATGCCGACACTGGTGCGGGCAATGGCCGCTGTGGCCGGGACGCCGCCAAAAAAGGGGATGAGGATGTTGCCTACGCCCTGGGCGATCAATTCCTGATTAGCCTGCAAGCGAATGCCGGTCATGTTGCTGGCGACTGCCCCGCAGAGCAAACTCTCAACAGCGCCGAGAGCGGTGATGGTCAACGTGGGTGCGATGAAGTCTCGTAAATTCGTCCACGGGATGGCGGCAAACGTGAGGTGGTCGCTGAGTAGTAATGTTTGCGGAATGTCGCCGATGATCTTCACCGGCCAGTTGAACACGGCGTTGAAGCCAGTGGCCAGGATGATGCCGAGCAGGGAGGCCGGGAAGCGCGCGTTCCACTTCTTGGGCCACAGAATCATGGCGGCGATGACGATGCCGCCAAGCACCAGCGTGTGCCAGTCGGGCACGTAGCCACCCTTGAAGTAGCCGATAAATTTGAGCGCCGCCGACTCGGCTTTTGGCGTTTGCGCGCCGAGCAGGTTGTCAAGCTGGCCGATGGCGATGATGAGAGCGATGCCGGAGGTGAAGCCGCTGATGACGGGCGCAGGAATGAAGGCGATGAAGCGGCCCAATCGCAATAGACCAATTACTAATAACAAGATACCAGAAAGAACACCCGCGATCCAAATTCCGCTCAGGCCATATTTCTGCGCCAGCACGATCAGCACCGCGCTCATCGCTCCGGTCGGCCCGGAGATTTGATAAGGCGCGCCCGACAGGCCGCCGATGACGAGACCGGCCAGGATGGCCGTCACCAGCCCGGCGGCGGCGGTGGCCCCGGAGGCCACGCCGAAGGCCAGGGCCAACGGCAGGGCCACGGCGGCGACGGTGAGACCGGCGAGGGTGTCCTGTCGAAACTTGTCGGCGGTGTAACCGGTGAATTCGTCTTTCAAGAGGCGGGGCAAACTACGGCGAGGCATGGGGCTTTTTTCTCCTGTGGTTTAACGCAAACATGCCTGAGTCCGTCGTCGGTCAACGAGGCCAGGCGGGCTTGTTGCATTTCAATTAAAGTTTGAGTTGGCTGGAAGCGAATTATATGCGGCTGGTGATTTTTATCAAGCTAAGTCTCAACCCGCCTCAGCGTTGGCGTGTAAAGATTCAAGGCGACAACAGAGAGCAAGCTCACCGAGCCGCTCACCAACAGCGCCGCCTGCACGCCCCAGGCCTGCACCATCCAGCCGATGAACAAACTGCCGAACGGGGCGACGCCTTGCAGTGACCAGAGATAGGTGCTGATGACGCGCCCGCGCAAATGATCCGGCACGCTGAGTTGGATCAAGGTGTTGGTCGTCGCCAGTTGGGTGACGGTTCCCCAGCCGACGAATACCATGAAGAACAAAGCGAGCGGCAGAGTTTTCGTCAGGGCCAGGCTGAGGAAGGCGACGCCGAAAACTGTTTGGGCAATGGTGAGCAAACGCCCGCGATGGTGCATGGCGCTGAAGGCAGTGAGGGCAACAGCGGCGATCAACGCGCCGACTCCCTGGGCGGTGACCAGGGCGCTATTCCGCGCCGCGACTGCCGCTTGAGTGTCGGCAGCTTGGGCGAGCGTCACCCGGGCGATGACCGGAATTTGCTGACTGAACGGAAAAGCGAAGAAGCCGAGCACGGTTGCCATGAGAATCAACGCTAACACAACTGGCGCTTCCCTGATGAAGCGCTGGCCATCCATGAATTCGCCCAGGGCGCTTCGACCGGAGGCGGGTTTGGCTTGTGGGCGAGTGCGCACGATGAGCAGGCCGACGATGACGAACAGGTAACTCACGCCGTTGGCGAAGAACGCCCAGCCTTCGCCTTGATTGCCAAGAATCAGAAGGAAGGGCGCGGCAAAGGCCGGCCCCAGCACGCGGGCCGTGTTGAAGATGGTGGACTGCAAGGCGATGGCGTTAGGAAGCGCCTCCTTGCCTACCAACTCGATTAGCATGGCTTGGCGGGCGGTGATTTCGATAGAGTTGGCCGAACCCAGGACAAAGGCCAGGGCGATGATGTGCCAGATGTTGATCACGCCGCTCAGAGCCAGGTAGGCCATCACGAAGGCCTGCACCATCATCACCGCTTGCATGATGATGACGACTTTGCGTTTGTCCATCCGCTCGACAAAGACGCCGCCGGGCAAAGTGAAGAGGAGCGTGGGCAGGGTGGCGGCAAACCCTACCAGCCCCAGATAAATGGGCTGGCCGGTGAGGCGGTAAGCCAGATACGGTTGAACCGTGCTCTGCATCCAGGTGCCGATGAGCGAGATGAACTGGCCGACCCAGAAGATGCGAAAGTCACGCGAGGCCAGGGCGGGGAAGCGGGGCAAGGCAGTGAGTAGTGAACAGTGGGCAGTGAACAGTGGATAGTGGCACTGATCACTGGCCGCTGTTCACTGATTACTGTTTTCAGGCGGGACGGATTTTAACAACTCACGCGCCGAGCGCTCGATCATCTCATACATGCGCTCGAAGCCTTCGGGGCCGCCGTAGTACGGGTCGGGCACTTCAAGATTCCCGTTGGCTTGCGGGTCGAACTCGCGCAGGAGTTTGACTTTGGCGCGTTGCTCAGGCGTGAGCGACGAGAACGAGCGCAGGTCAGAGAGATTGTCTCGATCCATGACGATGATGAGATCGAAGCGGCTGAAGTCGGCGTGTTCGATCTGGCGGGCGCGGTGGCTCAGGGCCAGGCCGTGTTTGTGAGCGACGGCTCGCGAACGCGGGTCGGGCAGTTGGCCGGCGTGCCAGTCGCCGGTTCCGGCAGAGTCCACTTGGAACTCGCCAGCGCGGCCTGCCTGCGCCACAAGATGATTGAACACGCCTTCGGCCACCGGACTGCGGCAGATGTTGCCCATGCAAACGAAGAGGATTTTAGTAGTCATGCTTGAGTGACGACGATGGACGAACGACGACAGACGACGGGCAACGACTGCTTTCGTCCATCGTCTGTCGTCATCTTATCTTGATCTCAACCGGGTCAATCATCCACGCTGTTTCGCGCAAGGCAGTTTGGATGGCGGCTATGAAGCTGGCAACCTGCGAGGGAAAAGGCGGCGGGAGCAGGTTGCCGCCACTGCCGCTGTACCAGGCGTTGGGCGTAAAGCGGTTGGCCGGCAGTTTCGCCAACTCCTTTGCCTTTTCAACCGCATCATTCAAATCGCCCAATGCATCCACCAATTTGTGGCCCAGCGCCTGCCGCCCCAGCCACACCCGGCCACCGGCCACTTCTTCCAGAGTCGGCTCATCCATCTTGCGCCCGTTCATCACCACATTTTTGAAGTCGGCGTAGTAGTGATCAATTTGCGCCTGAGCTGACGCCCGATCTTCCGGCGAGAAGGGCGCGTCGTCGGCGAACATGCTGGCTCGCGCGCCGCGTTGCAGAATCACGCGATTGGCTTTGAACATTTCGTACAGGCCGGCAGTCACCACCTTTAATGAAATCACGCCGATGGAGCCGGTGGTGGTCAGTGGCTGAGCCATGATCCACTGTGCGCCCGCCGACACGAAGTAGCCGCCCGAGGCGGCGTAGTCGCCCATGTACACCACCACCGGCTTCTTGCGCCGCACCCGCTCCACTTCGTGCCAGATCAAATCAGAGGCCAGAGCCGAGCCGCCGCGTGAGTTCACGTAGAGCACAATGGCCGCAATCTCATTGTCCTTCTCGGCGTCGCGAAAGTGCTGGACGATGGTTTCCGACCCGGCCAGTTGATTGCTAAAGAAAGGGATGGGGAAGGGCAATTGGATCGGAAGGGATTGACTGCGCCCCAAAACAATCGTGCCCTCGAGCGGGATGATGCCGACGTATTTGCCCGAGCGCCAACGGATGGGACGGCGAAGGGAGGCTCGCACTGCGCCCCAGCGCTGGAGTTTAGCCGTCGGCTTGGGTGGGGGGCCGGACTCTGTTTTTTTGGCAAACGGCGGTTGCCACTTTGGTTTTGCTTTAGCAACTTTTTGCGCCGGCGTCGCCAGATATTCGGCCAAGCCATCTTCGTATAAAACCGCATCCACCAGCCCGGCCTCGCGGGCGGCCTGCGCGTTGAGCGGCCCGGAGTCGATCAGCTCTCGCACGCGGGCCGGGTCGAGCTTGCGGGCGGAGGCAATGGCTTCGACCACAGCTTCGTACCGGCCATCCATGAGCCAGGTGAGCATGTCGCGGTGTTCGGGCGAGATGTCGGATCGGGCGTAAGTGTCCCAGGCGGTTTTGTAGGGCGAGACGTTGACCACTTCGGCCCGAATGCCGTAAGTGTTGAGCGTGTCTTTGATGAAGGTCAGTTCGCTCCGCAAGCCGATCACGGCCCACAGCCCGGGCGGGGGAATGATGATGGCGTCGGCGGCGGTGGCAACGTAGTAGTCGAGGATGTCGAAGGAGGGCGAGTAGAACACGACCTTCTTGCCCCGCGCGCGGAAGCGGCTGAAGAGGTCGCGCACACTTTGGGCCGTGGCCCAGCCAACGTCCAGCCCGTAATTCTGGACGAGCACGCCGAGCGGGCGCGGGTCTTCGACGATCTGATCGAAGATGTAGCGCAGGCCGGTGAGCGACGGGCCGCCTGGCGTCAAGCCGAGATCAACCGGAATCCACTTGTGCCACTTGGGCGGCGACGGAATGTATTCGGGCAGTGAGCCGCCGAGGCCGAGGATCACGTAGTCCACCGAGGCCGGGCGCAGGCGGACGCGCAGGTTGTGGAGGGTAACGCGGGTGTTATCCCACAAATCAACAGTGGAGGTTTTGAAGGCGTCGAAATTCATGTGGGTAAGTTTACCAGAGAGCACCTGTTATAGGAGTTATTTCCTATGACGCGCCTTTGACATAGCCGTACCCATTCAGAAACGCTAACGGTTTATTAGGTGGGGCGTTCTCCACTTAATCAAAGTCAACCCCTTTCAAAAATGTACTGATACATTCTCGAAAAAGTACTATTACATCCTGCAGTTGCGAATTTGCACAATCGGGCTCGTTCTTATTTTGACGGTTCACGAATTGAACATAGGTTGAAAACGCCTAATTCTTCCAGAGACTCGCGGGGAGACTCTAAAGCGCTCATCAAATAAATAGACATTCACTCGATCATCGAGAGGACGACCAAGACCTAGCCTTCAGGCGCCTCTTTGAGGTAGCTGGCACGGCCTTCCTTAATTGATCGATGCATCTCGTCGCATGGAGGCATTGATCTGAGGGCCTAATTTGGTCGCTGACCAGTCCGCTAAAATAGGATTGGCTAAGCCTTCAGGGAGCTAATAGCGAAACCGGCCGTAATAATGCGCGCCGGTTTTTTTGTTACATACAACGCTCCTGCGCTGTAATCATCTGTTAAAGAGGGAGATAAATCACCATGAAAAAGACCCGACGACTCAATGTCTGGACGCGAATATACTCAGTCGGCCTGACGGCCCTGGTGGCCGCGGCCCTGCTGTTGGCCGGCCTGGCCGGGGGCCCAACGTTTGCCCAGACGCCCGATACCGACACGCCACCTGAGGTGACCACGCCGGTGGATGCGCCGGTTTCGACTGATGCGCCAACCGAGGCGGCGCCGACCGACGCACCCCCTGCGACGGAGGCGCCGACCGATGCGCCCGTCGTGACGGAGACGGCGGCGGCTACCGACGCGCCGACCCTTGAGCCTACGCCGACCGTCGAAATCACCCCTCCTCCTCCCCCTTTCATTCAAAGCGATAAAGATGATTACTTTGCAGGCGAAACCGTCATTCTTACCAGCGGCAACTGGCAGCCCGGCGAGTCAGTGCATCTCATCGTCAACGATGTTCTCGGTGATAGCTGGAGACTCTCTGTAGATGTGCTGGCAGATGATAACGGTGGATTCACTTATCAATTCCAATTGCCAGATTGGTTTGTGGCTCAATATCATGTATACGCTTACGGTGTGGTTTCGGGTGCTGCAACGACGGACTTTACGGATGCCCGTAGCTGGAAGCTACCCTTCGCGGGCACCGGCACAGGTTCAGTGACGCTCTCCGTAAGCTCGGGGACCATTAATGTACCGGTTGCATGCGGCGGCACCGGCACAGCCGTTCCAGGTCCGGTGACTGTTACGAGCTCGTGCGGGGGGTCCAATAATATTACAACCTCGGATAACGGTGCGACTGTGACATTCAATGCAAGCGCCAGCGGCGGATCGACATTCGGGGGCTGGAGCGCTCCTAGCAATCTCGGTTCTTCGACTTGCACGGGTACGACAAATCCATGCAGTGGCATATTTGGCGCGAATGGAAGTCTGACCGTCACATTCAACAGCAACGCAAACACGACTACAACGGTTGCTTCTTCGTCAAATCCGTCAACTTACGGAAATAACGTGACGTTTACAGCCTCAGTGAAAGTTGGTACTACTGCTGTGACAAGCGGCAGTGTAACTTTCATCGAAGGTGGCACGTGTGCAGCACCCACGACCACACTCGCCGGGCCAACCGCGCTTAATGGCAGCGGACAAGCGGCGTTCTCGACGTCAACACTAACTGTTCCATCCCATACCATTACTGCTTGTTATGGTGGAGCCGCCGGTTTCAATTCGAGTAACGGTAGTGTGACACAGACGGTGAACAAAGCAAACGCCACTGTCACCGCCAACAACAAGAGCAAGACCTACGGCGACCTGAACCCGACGCTGACCGCAACGGTGGTAGGCCAAGTGGTTGGTGGTGACGCCATCAATTACACTTTGGCGACAACGGCGACGCAATTCTCGAACGTGGTTCTGGGCGGT
>JACPWC010000100.1 GCA_016197225.1 Chloroflexota bacterium | reverse complement strand
GCATCCCCGGATGCCGGGCGTGTGAGGCGTGTCCGCCGCCGAAGGTTTGCACGTGGGCGTGCAAACTCCTCTAAATTTTTGCGGTGAGGCATCCCTGGATGCCGAGCCATTCAAAGCAAAGGCAAATCGCTATGCAAACTGTTGACTTCATCCTAACCAACGCCACCGTCGTCACCATGAACGTTGACGGCGACATCTACAATCCTGGCGCAATTGCCATCGCCGGCGACTCCATCGTCGCCGTCGGCTCAAAGGACGAGATTGCCAAAGGCTACACGGCGTCTCAAACGCTCGACCTCAATGGCAAGGTCATCATCCCCGGCCTGGTCAATGCCCACACGCATGTTCCCATGACTCTTCTGCGCGGGCTGGCCGACGACTTGCGCCTCGACGTTTGGTTGATGGGCTACATGATGCCCGTCGAGCGCGAGTTTGTCTCGCCCGACTTCTGCCGACTGGGCACGCTCCTGGCTTGCGCCGAGATGATTCGCTCCGGCATCACCTCGTTCGCGGACATGTACTACTTTGAGGAAGACGTGGCCCGCGCCACCGCCGACGCCGGGATGCGGGCGGTGTGTTCGCAAACCGTCCTCAAGTTCCCAACGCCCGACGCGAAAAGCTTTGAGGACAGTCTGGCTTACGCCCGCGACTTCATCGAAAAGTGGAAGGGCCACCCGCTGATCGTGCCCTCGGTTGCGCCCCACGCGCCCTACACCTGCACGCCCGAAATTCTGCGGGCCACCGCAACCCTGGCCGCCGAGTTCGACGTGCCGCTTCACACTCACCTAGCCGAGACCGCGCTCGAAGTGTCCAACAACCGCAAAGAGCACGGCATGCCGGTCATCCCCTGGATGAAGAAGAACAACCTGTTTGAGGCGAAGGTGCTGGCCGCGCACTGCGTTCACATTGACGAAGGCGAGATGCGGACTCTGCTTCACGTCAACGCCGGGGTGGCCCACAACCCGACCAGCAACCTCAAGCTGGCTTCCGGGGTGGCCCCCGTCGTGAAGATGCTCGACCAGGGCCTCAACGTGGGCATCGGCACCGACGGCCCGGCTTCCAACAACGACCTCGACATGTTTGAGGAGACACGGCTGGCGGCGATCCTGGCCAAAGGCATCAGCGGCGACCCGACGGCACTTCCGGCCCGCAGGGCGCTGGAGATGGCGACACGATTGGGAGCCGCCGCCCTGCACATCGGCGGCCTCACCGGATCGTTGGAGCCGGGCAAGCGGGCTGATCTGGCCGTGGTCAATCTCGACACGCTCCACAACTCGCCCAAGTTCACCCGCGACCCGAACGCGATCTATTCGCAGTTGGTATACACCGCCCACAGCAACGATGTCAGCGACGTGATGGCGAACGGCAAGTGGCTGATGCGCGACCGCAAACTGTTGACGATTGACGAAGCCCAGGTGGCAACCGCCGCCCGCGATTACGCCAGGCGCATTGACGTCTTCCTGATCAATCGCGAGCAAAGCGTGTTAAGCAAGTTGATTGCGATTGGCGGCGTGACCGAGGGCGAGAGCTTCGAGGTGCAGGTCAAGGCCCGCATCCACGAGCCGGAACAGGTGTTGAACGGGCTGAAGTCGGAGGCGATCACCCTCATTCGCAAGGCGCACTACCACGAGTACGACGCCTACTTCATCTTTGCCGGGCCGGAGACGAACCGGGTGCGCTACCGCGAAGACGAGTTTTTGGACGACAAGGGCAAGGTGACGCAGGTGCGTTCCCGGCTGACGCTGATTGGCGAGTCGAAGGAACGCGAATTGCAAAACACGGTGATGCTCTCGCGCTCGCGCTACCTGGCCCCGGCCACACAGTCGCTTCGCTTTTATCGCGAGTATTTCCGCCCGGACGAGGAGCGCGAAGTGGAAAAGGATCGCCGCCGCTGGCTGGTGGTCTATCGCGGGGTGGAGTTCTTCGTCAACCTCGATAAGCTGATCAAGCCGCAAGAGCCGGACTACTTTATCGAGATCAAGAGCCGCACCTGGAGCAAGCGCGACGCCGACGATAAGGCGAAGCTGATCGGGGAACTGCTGGCGCTGTTTGGGGCTACGCCTGATGAGTCGTTGGAGGAGGATTATGCGGATATTGGGGCGTGACTAACCGCTAATCATTCCACAACTCCCTTTCCAAGGCCGTTTGCAATTGCTTCAAAGTTCTGGAGACACGCCTGCCCTGTTCGTAAACGTCATCATAATCAGCCGGGGCGCGGGCCGTCGCTTGCGCCAATTTCGCGCTGGCTTTGAGCAAACTGAATGCCTGCGACTGCACTTTGTTTTCCGCCCGCCCCAGTTTCTCTGCCATTTCAACAATGCTGTCTACTTCAGGCCGCCAATCGCGAGCCGGTTTCTTGGGCTTGGGTTGCACGACAACCCCGCCCGGATCGAGATTTTCGATGATCCCCCCACGCTGTTTCGCTCTTTGGTAACTTTCGTTGAAACTGCCCCGAAAGCCAGGGCCAAAGTAAATGGAATACGACATGAGCAAGCCGTCGTAGATGATGCGCCCTTTGAAAGGCAATAGCACCGCTTTGACCATGATGGGCGGACTTTGCCAGCCCAACACCGCCTCCAACGGCTCATATAACCCCAGCACGCCATAAAACTGAACCGGCTCGGCGGAAGACATGAAAACAACGTACTTCTTGAGGAAACGCATCACATAAAAATCACCAACCACAGGCCGTTTCCAGCTTTTGACTATCTCCAACTCATCTGACGACAACTTTGCCGGGTTTTCGGAAACGAACGCCTCAAGCAGTTCCGGGTGCTGATACAGCGCATCCCGCGCTTTTATTTTCTCCTCCGATGGTAAGCGGGCATACTTCTCAACTGATTTGACATCAGGCAAAATATCCAGCTTTTGGTTGACGTAGAACTGCACTTCCCACATCAACCGGAAAAACAGGGCTGAGTCTTCGTGTGCAATGTTCACAGTTGCCTCTTTTTAGGAACTTACTATCCTCACCGGCACCTCTGGCATCACCCGCGCCGGGTCGTCCCGATCACACTTCACCGCAATCACCACGCCCGCCTGTAACTTCGCCATCGATTCGGCGCTGACGGCCCGCGTCATTTCCACGCGGTAGGTTGTGCCTTGATCGGGCCGCACTTCCAGCCACAGCCGCACAAACTGCACCGGCCCCGCCCGCTTCGATAATTTCCTTTCGCCGATGCGCGAGAGCTTAAGCACCGTCGCTTCTGCCGGGCGGCCAAAGGCTAAGAGCAGGCTGGGCGGAATGCCGCGCCCGAACACCCACAAGTTGAAGGCGGCAAAGGCCACCACCACCAACGCCACTACCCCGCCAAGCGGCGGCGACACCGTCGCACCCAGCCTCCATCCCAGAACCGCACCGCCAATTCCGATCAAAATGGAGAGCGCAATAAAAATCCAGCCCACCGGCGAGAGCGGTTGCGTGCCAATCGCGTCGAAGACGATGACGTTATACAGGCCCGTCACTGCCTCTTCGGCTTCTGGCGCGGTTACGTTCATTTGCTCGCGGTAAAAGTGGGCGGCTTCGGCCCGGCGGCCATCGAGGAGCAATTGCTTCACTTTGGCCATCGTCTCTTCGGAAGCAGGTTGCGCCGTGAGTTGTCCCGAAGCCGCGCTCCCCGCCGCTCCGCTTCGGGCGATGCGAACGTTGGAATTGCAGTAAGCGCAAATGGTCAGCGTCTGCTGGGCCGAGGCCGTCAGCGGCGCGTTGCAGTTGGGGCAGTTCAGGCTTTCAAGTTGCATAAATTGGGTTTACCAGCTTCAACGGAAATTGGGACGCAGATGAACGCAGAT
>JACPWC010000099.1 GCA_016197225.1 Chloroflexota bacterium | reverse complement strand
CTGAAGCTCGCATCGAACAGCAACAAGCCAGACTGGAACGATTGCTGCATGGCGCTCGCCCGGAAGAAAAAGCGCAAGCCAAAGCGGCGACTGAAACTGCTCGCGCATCGCTGGAATCCGTCAAAAACTGGCCGCGTCCGGAAGAAATCGAACAAGAGCGCGCTGCAGTCGCCGCCGCTGAAGCCGACCTCGATAACGCTGCGATTGCATTTCAACGAACCGAGAAGTTGCGAGCCTCCGGCGACATTTCCCAGCAGGAATTCGATTCGGCCAAGTTTCGTTTGGAAAACCTTCGCGCTCGGCGCGATGCCGAAAAGAAGCGGCTCGATCTGTTGCTGCACGGCAGTCGCAAGGAAGACATTCGCGCCGCCGAAGAGAAATTTCGGCAGGCGCAGGAGGCTGAAAAGTTGGTGCTGGCCGGCCCGCGCGCCGAAGAAATCGCCGACGCGCGCGCTCAACTGGCCGAAGCCCAGGCCCGATTGGAACAAATCAAAGTCCAGCTTGAAGAAGGCGAGGTCAAATCTTCGGCGGCTGCCACGGTTGAAGTGCTCAGCGTACGCCCTGGCGATTTGCTGACGCCGAATCAAACCGTCGCGCGGTTGCTGGAAAAAGATCAAATCTACGTTCGCGTTTTCATCCCAGAACCCCAGCTTGGAATGGCCAAAGTCGGCCAGAAAGCCAAAATCAAAGTGGATTCATTCAGCGACAGACTGTTCGACGGCGTGGTTGAGCAGATCAACTCGCAAGGCGAATTCACTCCGCGCAATGTGCAAAGCCGCGACGAACGCAATCATCAGGTCTTCGGCGTCAAAGTCCGCATTGACAACCGCGAAGGCAAATTGAAACCGGGAATGGCTGCCGACGTAACTCTTGAAAAGTAGTCGGGAGTCGGAATTCGGTAGTCAGCCTTTCAAGGCCACAGTTACTTTGAATGCCGACTCCCGATTACCGACTCCCGCCTACTCGCTTTCGACTACTCACCAATGCAAGCAATCAAAACTACAGACTTAACCATTCGCTTCGGCAAATTCACTGCCGTGGATCGCGTTTCCATCGCCGTCGAGCAGGGCGAGATTTACGGATTTCTGGGACCTAACGGATCGGGCAAAACGACTCTGATCAAAGCCCTCTGCGGGTTGTTGACTCCGGCGGAAGGCAGCGGCTCGGTGCTGGGCTTCGATTGCGTCAAACAAGCGGACGAAATCCGCCAGCACGTCGGAT
>JACPWC010000098.1 GCA_016197225.1 Chloroflexota bacterium | reverse complement strand
TCTTCACTCAGTTCCCGCCAGGCACGGTCGAAGTCGGTTCGTTTCATGGAGCCTCCAAAAGGGGTATGGGCTGTCGGACGCGCAACGTGCCCCTATCTTACTCCTCTCTCTTCTGCTCCCAAAACTTTGACGGGCACTCCATAATAACTAGTTCTCTGTCCAATTTCTTCGTCAACAGTCACTTGTTTTGGCTTCTAGTGCTTTGGGGCGTCCATCCGCCCGGCCACTAATTCGGTTACAATTACGCCACTTTACATCTACGAAATTTACGAGAGGCCGAATCTATGCCCGCTGATGAAACAATGCTATCCGAAGTGCCGTTCTTCCAACTACTGGACGACGACGAGCGCAAGGCCCTGGCCGCCGTGCTCGACCAGACGAACGTCAAACAAGGAGATACTATCTTCAAGTTTGGCGACCCCGGCGACTCGCTCTATCTGATCCGCGCCGGCAAGGTGGAACTGTTTGCCAAAGATCATACCGGGGGAAAGATCGTCTTCAATGTGGCCGAGCCGGGCGACTTGTTTGGCGAGTTGTCGCTCCTGGACAACGGCCCGCGCACAGCCACCGCTCTGGCCCTGGAAGACACTGACCTGCTGGTGCTCGACCGCGACGACCTTCTGCTCTTCATCCGTAGCGAGCCGCACGCCGCGCTCGACATGCTGGCCGTCATGGGCCAACGCATCCGCAAAACCGACGAACTGCTCCGGGGCCGCGTCTCGCGCAACGTCAACGAAGAGGTGGCAGACAAGCGGACGGTTGTTCAAAAAGCGGCGGACTGGATCGCCGAGTTCAGCGGCAGCATCCCTTTTCTAATGCTTCACATTGTGGTCTTCGCAATCTGGATCACCTGGAACATCCACCTCGTCCCCGGTCTGGCCGTCTTTGACCCATTTCCCTTTGGTCTGTTAACAATGGCCGTTTCCCTCGAAGCCATCATCCTCTCCGTCTTCGTCCTGCTCAGTCAGAACCGGCAGGTGGCCAAAGACCGTATCCGCTCAGATATTGAGTACGAAGTCAACTTGAAGGCCGAACTTGAAGTAGCGCAACTGCACGAGAAGGTGGACGACCTGCACGCCGAGGTGCTGGCCCGCCTGCACAACCTGGAAAAATCACTGGGGAAGCAAAATCACAAAGACGAAACCCCGCCTGCTCCATGAAGCAAGCGGGGTTTCGGATAGAGGCTTTCCGCTGGAACGTCTACGAAGCCACGCCGGGCGGCTCCTCCAGCCGGGGCTTGCCGTCATCCTTTGGCGCTACATCTTTTGGCTTTTCCTCCCTCGTCAGCACGTAAATCAGCACCAGCGCCAGCCCGAAGAACGTCGGAATCAGCCCGGCCAGCATCCAGGGGCCGAGGCCGAGCGGGAACCGCGTTCCACTGCCCAGGAAACCGATCGGATACAGGCCGACGCACAGGGCCATGCCAATGGCCGCGATGGCGATACCCCAGCGTAGGGTGTCCTTACCATTGCCACGCGCCTTGTCTGGGCGTACCAAGCCTTTCTCGGCCAGCGCCATCGTTTCCCGGTAGCTCAGGTAGCGCATGATGCCGGCGAAGGCGAACAGCATAAAAAAGAAGCCTAAGCTGCCAATACAAGGTATTAAGTCGCTCATGTCAATCTCTCCTTTGATAATTTGTTATTTGAGAATTTCAATCGAAATGTCGCCACTGCTGGTCTCGGCAGTCAGGCGTTCGCCGCCGCCGTTGATGGTTCCCTGCCAGTGGGTCTGTTCCTGTTCGCCCTGAATGGTGATCGGGAAGTCGGACTTGATCTTGCCGAAGTCAGTGCTCAAGTCGAAGTCGAGCGCCGTCTCTTCGGGTAGTTTCAGCTTGACACTGCCGAAGTCGGTCTTGATCGTGTGCGGCCCGTCGCCCAGCGACCCGGCGAAGGTAATCGCGCCGCTGTCCGTGCTTAGGTCGAGAGTCACGGCTTCAGCCTCGGTCACGTTTATATCGCCATAGTCAGTGTGGGCTTTTACCGAACTGCTTGCGCCCTCAACATTAATGTCGCCGCTACTCGTGTCCAGGTTGTAAGAACCGGCATCCACTTTCGTCAGCTTCACTTCGCCAAAATTGCTTCTGGCCATGACGAGACCGGCCACCGACAGCCCGGATAATTCCACCTTGCCGCTGTTGGTGTCGGCGACGAGCGAGTCGGCGTTGCCCGTTTTGAATTCGATGCCGCCAAAGTCGGTGGACAGATTCACGTCGCCTTCGGCCTCCACGTTGTCGAGCGTAATCTTGCCACTGCTGGAATGAGCCTCCACATTTCCGTCAGCGGTCACGTCTTCCAGCGACATTTCGCCGAAGTCGGTTCGCGCCTCAACCGCCCCGCCCTGCACGTCCTTCACGCTCACGTCGCCAAAGCTGGTCTTCACGTCGGCGTCACCCATCGTGCCAGAGAGTGATACGTCGCCAAAGCTGGTGGAGGCTGTCACTTTTGTGGTTGCAGGAACCGTGATCGTCAAGTCCACGGTGTCGGTTCTTTGCCCACCAATGCCAATAAAGTTGACCGGCCGTGGCCGCTGAACTTCCACCGTGACGGCATCCCCGTTTTGAGTCACGTTGACTTTGATCTCAGCCAATCCAGCTTCGGCATCTTCCTGAGAAGCGCCCCAGGCCGTCTTATGGGCTTTCACCACGATCTCATCGCCGGTTCCACCGATGATGGTAATATCACCGGCGGCGTTTTCAACGCCAGTGTTTACGCTGAGAATAGCCGGCCCACTCACCGTAAAGCTTTGTTCTTCGTCGGCCTCGGCAGAAACCGTGCTCAGTTCAAAACCGCTCCAACGAATGCCAGAGATGGCGGCGCGGGAGATGCTGAACCATATGATGCCGACGATCCCGACGCACATCGCCAGCATCGCCAGCAAGAGCGATCCGGCAATTAGCCATTTATATTTCATTTCTTTGCCTCCTGAGATAGAATAGTGCTTACTCGATAAGACCGAACGCCGCCGCGAAAGTTTCAGCCGTCACCTCTTTCCTTGCTTTTCCCTCCTTTTCCATGATTTCCTTTGCTGTGAGAAAAGGAAGGCAGCGAAACTTTCCCCGGCCAGCCCGGTCTAACCCGTTAGGGTGAAAAGGGGCGAGTTGTTGAATACACGAGAGGCGGAACTGGTGCGACAGGCGCAAACCGGCGATGCCGATGCATTTGCCGAGTTGGTGACCGAGCACCAGCAGTTCGTTTACAACCTGGCGTTGCGGACGGTGAACGACCCGCACGAGGCAGAAGACTTAGCTCAAGAGGCGTTTGTGCGGGCCTGGGTGGCTCTGCCTAACTTTCGCGGCCAGTCTCAGTTCCGCACCTGGCTTTACCGGATTGTGACTAACCTGTGTTATAACAGGCTACCAAAGCTCAGGCGAGATATTTCGGCGATTGGAGACGAAGAGGTTGTCAACGTCGCCGACGAGTCGCTGGCTGAGCCGGGTCTCGACCTCGAAACCGGCGAACAGCGGGCCTTCCTGCACGAACAGATCGAGGCCTTGCCGGAAAGTTATCGGCTATTGGTGACGTTGCGCTATCAACAGGAGTTGTCGTACGAAGAAATTGCCAGCGTGGTGAGTCTGCCGCTGGGCACAGTGAAGACAGGGCTGTTCCGGGCCAAGGCCCGCTTGCGAGACGCTTTGCGCCAGTTTGAGGAAGAACGAGAATGGGTGAACTAGACGAAGATCGTGAAGTAGAAAACGCTCTGCGCTCGTATCCCCTTGCGCCAGCGCCACCGACTCTGGCCCCCAACGTCATAACTCGCATCCACCGGCTTGCGCCCCTGCCTCGCTTCCGCCTCTCGTGGGTGGACTTTGCCGTGAGCGCCTTTGTGGCCGGCATGGGCGGGCTGGGGTTCATCTTGTGGCAAACCCTCCCGCCGCAATTAACCCCCCATATTCAACTTGAGTTTTTGCGCTTGACGCAACAAAGCAATGGGCCAATCCTGCAAAATGCGATTCTGGGCGGCGCCGGGTTGGCCGTCTTTGCCGTGTTTGTAGCCGCTTTGGTCTTTGCCCGGACTCGCTCCTCGTCAGCCTCCTAGCGCCTGCCTCAACACTTTCATCTATCTTCCGCGACTCCGGGTTGCAACATCAAATATAACAGCCGCCGCTAGCACTGCGGCTCGAGCGATATACTGAATGGATATGTCAATGCCCATCAAGTTCATGCCGCTCGATAGCGACCCCATCACCAACGCGCCGACGATTGAGCCGATAACTTTACCGATGCCGCCGGCGGGCGACACGCCGCCGATAAAAGCCGCCGCGATGGCGTCCAATTCAAACAGATTTCCCGCCGTCGTCGTCGCAGACTTAAAGCGGGAGGCATACAGAATGCCCGATAATGCGGATAACATGCCCATCGAACCAAAAACCACGTAGGTGATTTTTTTGACGCTGATGCCACTCAGTTGAGCCGCCTCTGGATTGCCACCGATGGCGTAAATATGCCTGCCCAGCACCGTCTGTGAGGTGACGAAATCGTAGATGCCGACCACAGCCAGTACGATCACGATCGTCCAGGAGAGGCCTTGGTATCCTGCCATGATCCAGGTGATCCCGCCGACGATAGCCGAGATGAAGACCAGCTTAAGAATGAACATTTCCGGCGACAGCACTTCAAAGTTGTAGGCCTGCTTTTTTCTGCGGTCGTTGATCTGGCTGATGATGAGTAAAACAATGGCCACTACCCCGAGGATCAGTGTTAACTTGTGTACTCCAGGCAACAGCGTGGTCTCGGCAGGGAAAATATCAGGAATGAAGCCGTTGCTCAAGGCATTAAATGTCTCGTTGGCAATGATGATCGTGCCTGTCCCCGCCGTGACAAGCTGTATGGCGCCTCGGTAGCCCAGCCAGCCGGCCAGCGTGGCCACAAAAGCCGGGATTCCCAGTTGCGCCACCAGGAAGGCGGTGATCAGCCCGGCCAGAATTCCGAGGGCCAGCACCATCGGTATGACCACATAGACAGGCAGGTTCAAACCGGCTTGAATGACTTTCGGATCGGCCATCGCAATTGCCGCCAGCGCGCCGAGGAAGCCTGAAAGAAAGCCGACCGACAGATCAATATGCCGGATGACGATGACCAGCGTCATGCCGACAGCCAGGACGGCAATGTAGCCCGTCTGATTGATCAGGTTGCTGATGTTCCTCGACGAAATAAAGATGCCCTTCGTCGTGAAAGTGAAGATAGCCATGATCACGAACAGAGCGATATACATGCCATACTCGCGGATATTTTGTCCCAACAGTTTTTGCAGGTCTTTGAAAAACGACATGGTGAGTCTCCTCAATTGGTTGCCAATTCCATGATCTTTTCCTGCGTTGCCTCCCCAATCGGCAGTTCGCCGGTGATTTTGCCGGAGGCAACAATATAGACTCTGTCACTCATGCCCAGAACCTCGGGCAATTCGGACGATATCATGATGATGCTCATGCCCTGCTCCACCAGCCGGGTCATGATCGTATAGATTTCATATTTGGCGCCAACATCAATGCCGCGCGTTGGCTCATCCAGGATCAATATGTCGGGCTTGACAAACAACCACTTCGCCACCGACACCTTCTGTTGGTTGCCGCCGCTTAGGTTTAGCACCTTCTGCTCAATGCTCGGCGTTTTGATATTAAGAGATGACTTGTATTCATTGGCGACTTTCACCTCGGCGTTATTGTTGACGACGCCGCGACTGGCGATTTCCCGCAAATTGGCCAGGGTAATATTCTGCTTCACATCCTGGATCAGAATCAGGCCGTCACCTTTTCTGTCCTCGGTCACATAGGCCACGCCCGCATTTATCGCGTCGTGCGGATGGGTGAAGTGTTTCTTCCCGCCTTTGACAAACATTTCGCCCTTAATTTGATAGCCGTCCGGATTTCCAAATAGGCTTAAGGCGAGTTCTGTGCGCCCCGAGCCCATCAGGCCAGCAAAGCCGACAATTTCGCCTTTCTTGACGTTGAAAGAAACATCCTTGAGAACACTCCGGCCTAATTTTGGGTCGTAGGCATTCCAGTTTTTCACTTCAAGCAATATATCTGCCGAGCGCTGGCGTTCTCTCTTGGGGTAAATATTGTCAATCTCGCGTCCCACCATGTGTTTGATGAGAACATTTTCAGAGACCTCAGCCTTCTTCGCCTCCAGCGTGCAAATTGTTTGCCCGTCACGCAAAATGGTGACGGTGTCGGCAATCCTTATGACTTCCCGGAGCTTGTGTGAAATCAATATGCAAGTAACGCCGTGCTCTCTAAGTCCGCGCAATAAATCCAACAGATTTTCGCAGTCATCCTCGTTCAAGGCCGAAGTCGGCTCATCCAGGATAAGTAACTTGACCTCTCGGCTCAACGCTTTTGCAATTTCAACTAATTGTTGCTTTCCTACGCCCAAATCCTTGACTTTTACAGCCGGGTTGACATCAAGCCTTACCTTCTTCAACGCTATCGTTGCTCTCTTTATAGTTTCATTCCAGTCAATCGTAATACCATTTGCGCTTTTAACTTCGTTGCCCAGGAAGATGTTTTCATAGACTGTCATTTCGGGAACCAGCGCCAATTCCTGATAGATAATAGCAATCCCGGCCTTTTCACTGTCGCTGATGCCCCTGAATTTCTGCACTTTCCCGCCGAAAAGGATGTCGCCGGTATAGGCACCGTGCGGGTAAACTCCGCTCAACACCTTCATCAAGGTAGATTTGCCCGCCCCATTTTCCCCGACCAGGCAGTGAATCTCGCCCTCGGCGACCTGAAAACTGACGTTGTTCAGTGCCTTAACGCCAGGAAATTCCTTGACAATATTTTTCATTTCCAATATGGGAGTATTCATAGGCAACCTGGTTTCAAAAAATGCAAAAGGCTGGAAGAATTATACAGGAATAGCAGTGGACAACGCGACGCCTTTTCTCATGCCAAGAATCTAACCAAAAGACCCGCCGGGTTTTTGCGAAGCGCCCGGCGGGTCTTGGCCGGTTTTTGTAGGGCGAATTGTCAATTCGCCCTACAATTCCGAATTTCAAAACAGACTCTTACTGCAATTTCTTACGGTAGGCCGGTAAAGTCACTGGCGGGGTAGTAGCCAGAGTCAATGACGGCTTCCTTGACATTGTCTTGGGTGACAGTGACGATGGCTGACGGCTTGGCCGGAACCTCAATCTTGCCGTTGTTGTAGGTGTTGGTCTGCTCCGGCGTCTTGCCTTCCAGGAAGGCAACCGCCGCCGTGATGGCGTCCCCTACCAGAGTGCGGACATCCTTCAAGACGGTCATGGACTGCTTGCCGTCAATGATGTATTGCACCGAAGCCTTCTCCGCGTCCTGCCCGGTCACGTAGTACTTGGCCACATCCTTGTCCGCCGCGAAGGCATCGGCAATCGCCCGAGCCGTGCCGTCGTTCGGAGCCACGATGTACACCGTGCCTTTGTCCGCCGCCGGCGCCGCCGTCAGGTTGGCTTCCGCCAGGTTCTTGGCGACGGTGAAGTCCCAGTTGGTCGTCACCTGGCCGATGATCTTGGCCATCTCGTCGCGGGTCAGTGTCGCCTTGCCTTTCAGGGCTACCGCCTCGCTCGAGTTCTTGATCACAAACGTGCCGTCGGCAATCTTCGACTGGAGCTTGTTCCAGGCGCCCTCGAAGAACAGGAAGGCGTTGTTGTCCGAAGCCGCCCCGGCGTACAGGTACAGGTTGTTGCCCGTGCCGCTGGCGTTGTCTATCAGATACTGGCCCCAGGCTTCACCGACCGCAACACTGTCGAAGGTCACATAGTAATCTACCGCGTCCGTGTCACGAATCAACCGGTCGTAGGAGATGACCTTGACTCCCGCGGCCCGAGCTTCTTCGGCGGCGGCGGCGGCGGCCGTCCCGTCCTGCGGGGTGATGATGAGCACCTTGATGCCCTTGGCGATCAAGGCCTCAACATTCGCTTTCTCTTTAGCCGAATCACCCTGGCTGAACAGAATCTCTACCTCATAGCCGGCCGCGACGAGCGCGTCCTTGAAGCGAGCTTCGTCCTGCAACCAGCGCGGTTCGTCCTTCGTCGGCAATACGATGCCGACGGTGCCGCTCACGGCAGGCACTCCACCTTCAAGGCCGGTAAAGTCACTGGCGGGATAGTAGCCAGAGTCAATGACGGCTTCCTTGACATTGTCTTGGGTGACAGTGACGATGGCCGACGGCTTGGCCGGAACCTCAATCTTGCCGTTGTTGTAGGTGTTGGTCTGCTCCGGCGTCTTGCCTTCCAGGAAGGCAACCGCCGCCGTGATGGCGTCCCCCACCAGAGTGCGGACATCCTTCAAGACGGTCATGGACTGCTTGCCGTCAATGATGTATTGCACCGAAGCCTTCTCCGCGTCCTGCCCGGTCACGTAGTACTTGGCCAC
>JACPWC010000097.1 GCA_016197225.1 Chloroflexota bacterium | reverse complement strand
CCGGTCGGCAGGGCCTTGGTGAGCCGGGTCCACGTCGCGCCCGCGTTGGTCTGAATTGCTCGACGAAGTGCCGGATATAAGAGACGGCGACTCGGCAAGACCACTGCCGCCCGTCAGAGGCGGCATCACCTTTGAGTCCGTTTCGTTCGCTTACGAGCATGCGTCGGCAGTCCTCCACGATATTTCCCTGAGCATCCAGCCCGGCGAAGTGCTGGCCCTGGTTGGACCGAGCGGCGCGGGCAAGTCCACGTTGTTCAATCTCATCCCGCGTTTTTACGACCCGACGAGCGGGCAGGTATGCGTGGACGGCCACGATCTGCGCCAGGTGACGCTGGACTCGTTGCGTCAACAGATCGGCATTGTGCCGCAGGAGATTCAACTGTTTTCGGGTTCGGTGCGCGAGAACTTGCGCTACGGTAAACTGGACGCGACCGACCATGAACTGGAGGCCGCCGCCCGCGCCGCCAACGCCGACGAGTTCATCCGCCGCCTGCCGCAGGGCTACGACACGCTGGTGGGCGAGCGCGGAGTCAAACTGTCGGGCGGCCAGCGCCAGCGGGTGGCCATTGCTCGCGCCATTCTCAAAGACCCGCGCCTGTTGTTGCTGGACGAGGCCACCTCGAGCCTGGATTCGGAATCGGAAGGGTTGGTGCAGGAAGCGCTGGAGCGCCTGATGAAGAATCGGACGACGATCATCATCGCTCACCGGCTCTCGACGGTGCAAAAGGCGAACCGGATTGCGGTGCTGGAGAGCGGGCGGCTGGTTGAGCTTGGCACGCACGCCGAATTATTGGCGGCGGAAGGGGTGTATGCCCGGCTGTATCACTTGCAGTTCAGGAATGAAGTCGAAATAGTTGTTTCTTAATTCTGTGGTCTCTGTGCGCTCTGTGGTTAACGATCTTTGGTCGTATAAGGTGAGTTGACCAGCCGCCGGTAGGAATCGAGAAATTGATCTTCAGTGTAAACCGTCTCGGCCAAATTGAGTCGCCGTCCCAGCCGGGTAAGCTGTGGCGGGTCAACGTAGGTGGTCGCCAGCGTTTCTTCCTGCGCCAGAACATCTTGCGGCTCCCCGTCGAGCAGAATGGCGCCGTTTGCCATAGCGATGATGCGGTCGAAGTTCTCGGCGCAGAAGTCAATGTCGTGGCTGATGGCGATGACCGTTTTTCCCTGCGCCCGAAGCGAGCGGGCAATGTGAGCGATGCGGGCGATGTTGGCGGCGTCCTGCCCGGTGGTCGGCTCGTCCAGCAGAACGATCGGCGTGTCCATCGCTAAAATAGAGGCCAGGGCAACTATTTTGCGCCAGGCCGGCGAGAGGTCGTAGGGGTTGATCGTTTCTTTGCCCGTCAGGTCGGTCAAGGCTATCGCCTCTTTCACCAGGCGCTCTTTGCGGTCATGATCCATACTCAAATTGCCCGGGCCAAAACTCACCTCTTCCTGAACCGTCCGGCAAAATAATTGATCGTCCGGATTTTGAAACACGTAGCCCACTCGCGTGGCGAGTTTGGCCACCGAATGCCGGCGCGTGTCCCAATCGCCAATGCGGACGACGCCTTGAGTTGGTTGAAGCAGGCCGTTGAGGTGGCGGAGGAGGGTGGTCTTGCCGGCCCCGTTCTGGCCGACGATGGCGACCTGTTCGCCGCTCTCGATGTTGAGCGAGACGCCGCGCAAGGCTTCGACGCTGCCGGGGTAGGTGTAACGTAAGTTTTCGATCTCGATCTTCATAGCGCGGCTTCCAGCCGCAACCAAAAGTGTTCCACGAAGTTACACGAAGAAACACCAAGCTTCCTTCGTGAAACTTCGTGTTCTTTGTGGATCAATATCTTCGCGGTCGGCGAGGTTGTGGCCGGGTAATCTTATACCGACCTTTGCGAAAAACCGGTCTGGGCCTCGGCCAGCGTGATCGGCAGAGGGAAGCCCTCTGGCCAGAGCGACTCTTTTTGCGCCCGGCGGGCTACTGAAGTGTAGCGCGAGATGCCAATGCCGTGTTCGGGCAATAGAGGCGAGGCCAACACTTCCCCCGGCTTGCCCTGCAAGATAATGCTCCCGCTCGAAAGCGCCACGACCCGGTCGGCAAACTCGGCGATCCATTCCACCTTGTGTTCGGCCATCACAATCGTCACGCCCTGCCGGCTCAGCGTCTTGATAACCTGAAACACTTCGCGAGTTCCGATCGGGTCAAGTTGCGAGGTCGGCTCGTCGAGGATCAACACCTTCGGTTGCATCGCCAGAATGGAAGCCAGAGCCACCCGCTGTTGTTGCCCGCCTGACAAAGCGTAGGGCGAACGTTCTGCCAACTCGGTAATGCCGGTCAGGGCCAGGGCTTTTTCGACCTGCGTCTTCATCTCGTCGCGGGCCAGGCCGATGTTTTCCAGGCCGAAGGCAATCTCTTCGTAGACGGTGAATTTAGAACCGGAGATTTGCGAGAAGGGATTTTGAAAGACCAACCCCGCCCTCAACACGAGTTCACTCAACGGGGTCGTGTGAGTGTCCGCTCCGGCCACGGTAATCGTGCCCTTCAAGTCGCCATGATAGAAGTGCGGGATGAATCCGGCCAGTGTGTGGCACAAGGTGGACTTGCCGGCGCCGTTCGCCCCGACAAGAGCCACAATTTCCCCCTCATTCACTTGCAGGTTGAGGTTTTGGAGAGCCGGGGAATTTACCGCTGGATACGTGTAGGTGACGTCACGCAGTTCGATTAACGCCATATGACTCTGGTGATTACCAAGCCAGATGTTATCCCTATCATGAGCCAACGCCCGATTTTTTGAGACAGCGAATCGGCGATCTCGATCAGGCTGGTCTCGCGGCGTTTGGAATTGAAGGCGCGGGCCTCAACGGCAATGGCTCGCTCTTCCACTTCCACCAGGCTACCGAGGACAAGCGGCATCACTAGCGGCAATAACGCCCGCGCTCGGACAAGAAAATTGCCTTCCGTCTCCAATCCGCGCGACCTTTGGGCGTCGAGAATAGCGTTCGCCTTAGCCTGAAAACGGGGCACGATCTGAATCGTAGTGACGATAATGTAGGCGATGCCGCCAGGGAAGCCAACTTGTTTGAGGGTGATCATCAACAGGTCGGGCCGGGTCGTCATGGCAAAGAGCAGAAAGACGCTGGCGATCATCAAAATGCGCCCGGTGCTTACAGCAGCAAAAACCAGGCCCTCTAGTTTCACAGAAAGTGGCCCCAAAGCAACCAGTTGTGTCCCGCCTCCCCAAAAGAGGCCTTGAATAAGGAAAACTGAAACGGCAAATGGAAGAACGAGATTCCGCGCCCCTCTCAGAAACGGCACTGCTACTCGACCCCACACCGCCAGTGGCAAGACAACGATAGCCGTCAATGCATAGGGCACCCAGGGCCACGGCAGGGCAAAGGAGGCGGTAAATAGACAGAAAGTAAGTGTAAGCTTGGTAAGGGGATGAAGGCCATGTAGCCCGCTTTCGCGGGCTACATACATGCTGAAGATGGCGCTCATCGCGCTTTGAAGCGGACCGGCAGGGCGCGGAGAATTGCCCAGACCAGCATAAAAGATAACATTTTGTCAAACGGATCAGACACAGTGCCCTGCGCCAGGGCCGAAGCCAGAATGCCCGCGCCGCTGGCGCGAAAGGCGGCCACCAATAAATCAGTGCCAGAGCCGGTGACGCCGCCGAACACGATGGCGGCGGTTGGGGCCGAGATAATGGCGGCAACCACGCCCGTGATCAACCCGGCAATGCCGGCATAAGCCCCGTTTTGCAACAGGAAATAGCCAATCGCGCCTCCGATGACAATGACTAGAATGAAGACTACTGCATATTGTCTGAGTAGGTCAGCCATATTCGGAAAGACGGCGAAACCGTCCGCCACCTCGAGATTGATGAAAGAGAGGACGAACAGCGTCAGGGTAAACAGGAATACAGCGCCAACCACTACCGACAGCCAGCGTGGTGAAGTGCGGTCGAACGCTCCCCAACGACCGGCCAGACCGGCCATGACACCAATGACTGCCGCCACGTAAAAGAAGGCAGCCGCGAACGGGTTGATAAAGCCCCAGATCAGATTGGCCAGCGCCCCTGTGACCAACCCGGCCCAGGGTCCGGCAATTGCGCCCACTAGCACCGTGCCGATACTATCGAGGTACACCGGCAGTTTTAAGCGGGTGACCAATTCCCCGACAGCGATGTTGATGGCGATGGCGATGGGGATCAACACCAGCGTCCGGGTTGTGAATTCTTTTTTGATTGAGTTGATCATTGTTGACATTTTACTCTCTCCTCTTTTAAAGTCTATTGTAGTGTTTTGCAAAGGGTTTCCATGCGGCGCAAAAACAGTTCGATGAAGTCGCGGGCGTGGACTCCCATTGCTACTTTCATGTTTGGCGGCTTCTTCTGCATCCGGTAAAAGTCGGCGAACGTTTTGCCGGTGGAAACGCCGCCGGAAATGTCAACATCCACGAACAGCGATTCTGTTTCCACAAGCTGGGGCGCGAAGGCCAGCGCCAGGGCCAGCGGATCGTTGATGACACAGCCCTCGATGTTCTGGTGCTCGTCGTGAAACTCCATGTAGAAGCGGGTGGCGTCGGCGATGAAGCGGGAGACGGGCGAAGGGATGGCTAACAGCCGATCCACATCCTGCTGAGTCAGGATCACTTGATAGGTCACGTCCAACGGCACAAGGGTGATGGGCAGGCCGGAGTGAAAAACGATGTGAGCGGCATGGGGATCGCAATAAACGTTGAATTCGGCCAGCGGGGTGGTGTTGCCGCCGTGACGGATAGCGCCGCCCATGAGTATCACTTCGTGGACGGCAGAGACGATTTTAGGTTCGCGGCGGAGGGCCAGGGCGACATTCGTTAGCGGGCCAATAGCCACCAGGGTGATCTCGCCTGGCGCGGCCAGAATTTTTTCGATGAGCAAATCAACGGCATGTTGCCGGGTTGGCGGCGTCACCGGCGGCGACAGCCGGGCGTAGCCAATGCCGGCCTCCCCGTGAGTCTCCGGCGCGATCAACAACGGCTGAATCAGCGGGATGCCCATCCCGGAGGCAACCGGAATGTGCGCCGCGCCGGCCAGTTCCAGGACGCTGAGGGCATTGCTAACTCCGGTCTCGACAACACAATTGCCGCTGACCACCGTCAAGGCCTCTACCTGGAGTTCGGGCGAGGCCAGGGCCAACAACACGGCCAGCGAGTCATCTATGCCCGGGTCGGTGTCAATGATGATCTTTTTGGGAGTCACTGGGTAAAGTATAGACGAGAATAGTCGGCTTGCAAGCTACAATCCGGCAACCATGCGGGCCAGGGCGCGCCGGAAATGTTTGCCGCTCACCTTTGCCCAGGGCCGCCGGATCGTGCGCTGAAGCGTTTTCAATCTTGCTTCTCTGGCCTTCAGGTAGCCGCCTACGGCAGACATTGTTTCCAGCGGCAACGCCTGAGCATTGCGCACCAGAAACTCGCGGAGCAAGTGGATCGCTACATCTGTATCGTGCAATTCGCCGAGGTGGTCTTGCAAAGCCACCATCGCCGTGATAGTCTCATCAACGTTGGGGCCGAGCGCCTCGCGGAAAAATTCCAGCAGGTATCTGAGTCGTTTACCCTCAATTCGCAAAGCGTGAAGCGTCTGGATCGGCGCCCATGGCAAAATTGATTCATACGCCTGAAGCTGGCCGTAGTGATTCCAAATCTCGGTTGGCAGAACCTGGCTGACCAGTCGCGGCTTTGGCGATTCGGAGTCGGTTGCCCTCACGCCCGCGCCGGCTGTCTCCAGAAAGCCGGCGTAAGAGTCTTTGAAAGCGCGGTACGACTCACTGTTCAGATACTTGAGCAGAGCCTCGCGGGCGGCGTTGCGTTTGCCGCTCCAGTCATCCAACAGCGGCTGAAAAGCTTTGGCCTCGGCGGCGTTTAGCGCCGAGGCGTATTCACTGGCGGCCTCGATGAGGACATCCAGGTCGCGCACCGCGCCGAGGCGGCCAGCCAGTGCTTGCAGTTCGTCGCGGAAGGGGCGGACGGCCTTGCGCTTGAAGTGCGAAGCCACGATGCGAAAAGCCGCCCGCTGGCGGCGCGTGGCGACGCGCATGTCGTGCAGGGCTTCAATGTCCGATCCGTCCCGCGTTCCTTCCTCGTTCGCCAACATGCGCTCAAAGTGAAAGCGCAAAATTTTTCGCCCGGCTTCGGCTATTGACTCACTGGCGCGAACGCCGGGGTGCTTCTTCTTTTCTTTCCGGGGCCTGGATTCAACAAGTCCATCGAGAAGCGCCAGCGCCCGCTCGAACTTGGAGAGCGATTGCGGCTCCAGCTTGTACGGGTCCAGCAACTCGCCGAGCGCCTGCAAATCTTCCAGTTTGCCGGTTTGGGCCAGCTCGATCTCCAGTTCGTGAAAAGTTGCCTTGTGCTCCCCGGCCTCGATTTCGACCGTATCCAACGATGCCAGACCGACTCGCCGCCGGCCCTGTTTGACTTCGCGCCCGATGCGGTCTTGTTGAATCACGAATAACTCGATCAAGGGTTGGCCGCCACTGAGCCTTAGGGCTAGGTCTTTGGCCGGGCCGTCGGGCCATTCTGCCGGCGCCGCCTTCGCCGGTGTTTCCACTTCTATTTCTTCGCGCTGATGAATCGCGCCGTCCGCGCCGCTCAAGCCTTTGAGGGTGTTCTTCCAGTTCTCCGATTCGCCCTGACGAATTCGGAGCGCATAGCCACCGCGCAAAATATCGCGGTTTTCAGTGTCCAGATAATAATCGGTCACGCATTTGTCGCCTGTAGCACGAAATTTGTAATCGGCCAGGCGAGCAATGGCGAGTAATTCACTAAACACGCCCTCATCTGGCACAGAGTATTTGGCTTCGATTTCCATTAGCACACGCCTCCTGACGCACCCTCACAGGTTTCTGAAACCCGCGAGGGGTTGACCGAAAACATTATATGGCAGATCGTGTAGAATTTGGCGTATGAGCACTCATTACGATCTGGTCGTCATCGGCTCCGGCCCGGCAGGGGAGAAGGGCGCGGCCCAGGCCGCCTATTTTGGCAAGAGGGTGGCGCTGGTGGAGCGGGCCGAGCACCCGGGCGGCGCGGGCATTAACACCGGCACGGTGCCCTCCAAGACTCTGCGCGAGACGGCGCTCTACTTTTCCGGCTTGCGCCAGCGGGGACTCTATGGAATCGATTATTCGCTCAAGGACGGCCTGACCGTGGCCGACTTCATGTACCGCAAGCAGATTGTGGTCGAGAACGAGTGGAAGATCATTGGCCGTAATCTTGAGCGCCACGAAATCGAAGTGGTGTGGGGCGAAGCGTCACTGGAAGACGCCCACACGGTTCATGTGCGTAAATCATTCGGCGAAGAGCTTGATCTTGAAACTGACATCATCCTGATCGCGACCGGGTCATCGCCTCACCATCCCGACGGCATCCCCTTTGACCACCGCTTGATTTACGACTCCGACTCAATTCTCCATATGAGCCAGATTCCCAAGACAATGGCGGTGATCGGCGGCGGCGTTATCGGTTGTGAGTATGCCTCGATCTTCACCGCGCTGGGTGTCAACGTCACCCTCGTCGAGTCGCGGGATCGTCTGCTGGCGTTTGCCGACGGTGAAATAGCCGGCCGTCTGCAAAAGCGCCTTGAGTCATTGGGCTTGCGCTTCATTTTCAGCGATCGGGTGCTCAAGGTAGAGACGAGCGACGATCACGTACACCTCGCCTTGCAGGGCGGAGAACAGTTGGAGTGTGATATTGCCCTGTTTGCCGCCGGGCGGCAGAGTAACACTCAGGGGCTGGGGCTGGAGGCGGTTGGGGTTCAGTCGGGCAACCGAGGGTTGATTCTGGTGAATGAAAAATACCAGACGAACGTCCCCAACATTTACGCGGCGGGCGACGTGATTGGCTTCCCGGCGCTGGCCTCAACCTCAATGGAGCAGGCGCGGGTGGCAATGGTTCATGCCTTCGGCTTGCGATACAAAGAGCAAGTATCGCCCACCCTGCCGCTGGCGATTTACACTATCCCGGAAATTTCAATGGTGGGCCTGGCCGAAGAAGAGTGTCACGAGAAAAAAATCCCGTGCCTTGTCGGCCGGGCTTACTACGAAAACAACCCGCGCGGCCAGATCATTGGCGACCTGAGCGGCATGATCAAGCTGGTGTTTTCGCCCATTGACAAGAAACTGCTGGGTGTTCATCTCATCGGCGAGATGTCGTCGGAACTGATTCACATTGGCGCGCAGGTGATGGCAACCGACGGCACGATAGATGCCTTTATCAACGCTGTTTACAACTACCCAACACTGGCCGACGCTTACAAGTACGCCGCTTACGACGGCCTGGGCGCGTGGGAGCGTTGGCAGGCGGCGGGCAAACCTCAATGAGTCGAAACAAACAACCCAACTCTCAAACGTGTTTTGTCTGCGGCCTGCAGAACCCGGTTGGCCTCAAACTGGTTTTCTACGACAACGGCGTGGATGAGGTTCGTTGCGAGTACACCATTCCCCCCGAATACAACGGCTACCCCGGCGTGGCCCACGGCGGCATTGTGGCCTCCATTCTCGACGAAGTCGTCGGGCGCATCTCGATGATTGACGATCCCAATCACTTCATGATGACGGCCAAAATGGAAGTGAAGTATCGCCGCCCGGTTCCGGTGAACACGCCGCTGGTCATCATCGGCAGGCGAGTCAAAATGCGGGGTCGCATCGCGCAAGCGGTAGGCGAGGTGCGCCTGCCCGACGGCACGGTGGCCGTGGAAGCCGACCTGACGCTGGTGGACTTGCCCGACGAATTTAAAGTGAACGGCGATCTGGACGCCCTGGGCTGGAAAGTTTATCCGTGACATTGCCTCGGCCCGCGCAGGCGGGCTTTGTGCCTGACGTTGCCGGGCGACGCCGGGCGACTCTCTTAACCCTTGCCGCCATCACCCTGGCGGCCTTTTTTCTTCGCTACTGGCAACTCACAACTCTGCCGCCCGGCTACTGGTTCGACGAAGGGCACAAGTCGCTGGTGGCGCTGGAGATTGTGCGCGGCCTTCGCGCTCCCATTTACGTCACCGATTATGATGGCATCGAAGCGGGTTTCTTTTGGTTGCTGGCCGGCTGGTTCAAATTATTCGGGCCGGGCTACTACGGCGCGCGCGCCCTCTCGGCTCTCCTCGGCGCGCTCACCGTGCCGACCACATTCTGGTCGGCCCGCCAGCTTTACCGCCAGCACCCTCGCGCCGAGATCGTTGGCCTGATCAGCGCCGGGGTGTTGAGCGTCTTGCTCTGGCACGTTCACTGGTCGCGGCTGGGGCTGGAGACGATCAGCGTGCCGCTGTTTGCCATTGCTACGCTTGGCCTCGTCGCCTGGGCCTGGCATCACAAAACGTGGCCCGCCTTCGCCCTGGCCGGGGCCGCGCTCGGCCTTAGCCAGTACACCAACCCCGGCGCGCGCGTCCTCCCTCTGCAAGCCCTGCTGGTCTTCTTTATCCTGGCCGACCGAAGACTCGCTTCTATTTTCAAGTTCGGTTCGATATTCTTTGTGGCCGCATTGCTTGTCTACGCGCCACTCGGCCTCTTCTTCTGGCAGAACCCGCAATGGTTCCTGGCCCGCATCGCTTTCACCAGCGTCGGGGCGCGCGCGGGCGGCCTGCCTGTTTACGTTGATAACCTCTTCAAGACCTTGCTCTCTTTCAACTTTCAGGGCGACCCCCGGCCTCGCCACAACCTGGCCGGGCGACCGGCGTTTGATTGGGTGACTTCGATCTGGATGTGGCTCGGCGTGCTGACCGCGCTTCGCGCTCGCGCCCATTGGCGAAGTCATCTCGCCGTCTTCGTGGCGCTGGCGGTTAACACGATCCCGATGATTCTGAGCGATGGCGCGCCGGGCTTTGGCCGGACGCTGGGGCTGGCGCCGATATTGGTCATTCTGCCCGCGCTCGGCGTGACGGCTTCGCTGGAGTGGGCGGGAAACCGCCGCCCGTTGTGGGCGGCAGTTATTTTGTCATTGGCCTTCTCTGCCGGGCTAAACATCTTCGACTACTTTGGGCGTTATCCAAAACAACCCGGCCTTTTTGAAGCCTTTGAAGTCGGTCTTCACCAAATGACTCAAGCGGCGGCGCAGGCCGAGACGGGCTATTTGATGCTGGACGAAGCCGCCCTGAATCACCCTGGCACGCGGCTCGCCCGTGAGTTATCGTCGAACGACTTGCGCCTCATCAACGGCCAGACGTGTTTTGCCTACCCGGCCCGCGCGACTCGCGAGACGACGTTTGCCACTTTGCCAAAATGGATACCGTCCATCCTGGCGCAGTATCCAGCCGCAACTCAGACCGACATTCTTCACGAGCCGGAAGCGTATCAACACGCCGCTTTGCTTGAGGTGCCGGCAGGGCAGGTGAGCCTGTCCGGCGCTGGCGAAGCCCTGGCCCGGTTTGGCGATCAGTTTGAATTGCTGGCGCTGCAACCCACGTCAGAGGCGGCTTCACCGGGGGAGCCGGTTTCGATTCTGTTTCGCTGGCGCGACATAGCGCCCTCGGAAATCCCGTACACGGTTTTTGCCCATCTGGTTTCAGCCAGCCAGCCGTTCATCACCGGCGTAGACGGCGAACCCTGCGCCGGTTGGTATCCCACGTCACAGTGGCACGCGGGCGAAGTCGTCGAGCATCGTTTGACTCTGACGCTTCCAGCAGACCTGCCTTCCGGCAGTTATGATCTCATGGTCGGGATGTACGATTGGACGACGGGCGAGCGCCTGCCGGTCTCTCAGCCCGGCCAGCGCGAACCGGACAGGGCAATTGCAGGAACGATTGTTATCAAGTAAAGTGTGTTCATGATTTCGCCCGTCCACATCATCGGCCACCTCAACCCGGACACGGACGCGATTGCTTCGGCGATGGGCTACGCCTGGCTTCTGCGTGAGCGCGACCGCCTCAACGCCATTCCGGCGCGGGCCGGGGCGGTGAACCCGCAAACCTCGTGGGTGCTCAAGACTGTCGGCCTGGAGCCGCCGCAATACCTGGCCGATGCCTCGCCGCGCTTTGAACGCATTGCCCGCGCCCTGCCGCCCATTCTGCCCGACCGGCCTCTGCGTGAGGCCTGGGCGGTGGCCTCCACCGGCAATTCGGGCGCGCCCATCGTGGACGCGAGTGGCAAGCCACTGGGCCTGGTGACAGGCAACAGCGTCTTCAAGTTTTTCTCGCGCCAGATGGAAGAGCGGGTTGATTTGGATAACGTCTCAGTGTCGCGGGTGCTCTCGGTTCCGTGCGGCGACGCGATGGATACTGAAGTGCCGCGCTTTGCCACTTCGATGCGCGTGCGCGACGGGCGCGGGCGGGCCGTGCGCGAAGAGCGCGACGACTTCTTCGTCGTCCGTGACGATGGTACGTATTTTGGCATTTGCCGCTCGCCTGACGTTTTGAATCCGCCGCGTATGCAGATCATTCTGGTGGATCACAACGAGGCGGCGCAGGCGATTGGCGCGTTGGACGAAGCCGACTTGATCGAAGTGCTCGACCATCACCGGCTGGGTAACCCGCCGACCAAGACCCCTATCCCGTTCACCGTTGACCCGGTGGGTAGCACCTCGACGCTGGTATGCGAACGCATCCTGGCGGCCGGGCTGACGCCGCCGGCCTCCATCGCCGGTTTGCTGTTGGCTGGTTTGATGTCGGACACGCTGATTCTCAAGTCGCCGACGACGACCGGGCGTGACCGCGCGGTGGCTGAACGGCTTGCCGGCTGGGCGTTAAACAGTGGCGGCTTCCCCTTTGAAAGTTATCAGGATTTCGGATCCGCCGTGCTGGCTGCCGGGGCCGGTCTCGCCGTGCGCGATGTCGAGTCCATCGTCAACACCGATCTGAAAATTTACGAAGGCGGCGGTATTAAGTTTGGCGTGGCTCAGGTGGAGGTGGCAAGCCTGTTGGAGTTGACCCAGCGGCTGGACGAGGTGTCGGCGGGGTTGGAGGCCATGTCCAGAGCTAAAGGTCTGGGGCTGGCGGTGCTAATGGTGACGGACGTGGTGCGAGGCGCAAGCCGTCTGGTGCTGACCGGCCAGGCCGAGCGCCTTAATGAACTGCCCTACACTCGCCTGGCCGACGGCACACTCGACGCGCCTGACCTGGTGAGCCGCAAGAAGCAACTGCTCCCGGCGATTTTGGGATTGTTGGAGTAGTGGCCGGGGATTTATAATCGTGCCAGAAATGAACTCGCTTTTTGCCTCGCTTGCCGAACTAGAACGAAGCGGCGACTCTGCCGCTCTGTGCACCATCATTCGCGAGCATGGCAGTGTGCCGCGCCACGTTGGGAGCAAGATGATCGTGTTCGCCGATGGCCGCATTGAAGGCACGGTGGGCGGCGGCGAAATGGAAAGCCGCGTCATCCGCGAAGCCCAGGCTGCCTTGCGCGAAGGCTCGACTCGGATCATCGCCTACAAATTATCTGACCCCAAAGCCGGCGACCCCGGCGTGTGCGGGGGAGAGATGGAGATTTTCGTGGAGCCGATCCAACCTCAACCGACTCTGCTGGTGATTGGCGGCGGGCACGTGGGCAAGGCGTTGGTACACTTGGGCAAGTGGCTGGGATTCCGCGTGGCCCTCAGCGACGACCGCCCCGAATTCTGTTCGCCCGACTCTGTTCCCGGCGCGGATGTTTATCTGCCCGTCTCGATGGCCGAACTCCCCAGGCAGTTCAAGTTTAATAGCCAGACTTACATCGTCATGCCCACTCGCGGCCTGCCGTTCGATGTTGACGGCCTGCCGTATTTGCTTGACCTGCCGCACGCTTACCTGGGCGTGATCGGCTCACGGCGGCGCTGGTTGGAGGCTGTGAAGCGCATGGAGGCCAACGGGGTGGCCGCCGACAAGCTGGCGGGTGTTCACGCCCCGATGGGCCTGGAGCTTAACGCCGAAACGCCGGAGGAAATTGCCCTGAGCATCCTGGCCGAAATCGTCATGCTCAAACGCGGCGGCACAGGCGAGCCGATGAAGATGAACAACATGCAGGCAATAGTGAACGGTGAGCAGTAAATAGTAAGCAGTGAACAGTGAAAAGTAAGCAGTGAAAAGTAAGCAGTGAACAGTAAATGGAGAAGGTATGTGGCAAACCTATCACAGTGTAACTTCAATTGAAGAAGCGTTGGACATTCTGGCCGAGCAGAAAGACCGGGCGCGAATTGTGGCCGGCGGCACCGATATTATTTTGGAATTGGAACGTAAAGTGCGGCGCGGCGTCGAAACCCTCATTGACATCACCCGCGTGCCAGGGCTGGACGGCATCTCGCTGGACGAGCAAGGCCTGATCCATCTTGGCCCGCTGGTGACGCACAATGCCTGCGCCGCCTCCAAGCTGATTGTGGAACGCGCCCTGCCGCTGGCTCAGGCTTGCTGGGAAGTGGGCGCGCCGCAGATTCGCAACCGGGCCACCATCGTCGGCAACCTGGTGACGGCTTCGCCGGCCAACGACACAATTGCGCCGCTCATGGCTCTGGGCGCATCGGTGACATTGCGCTCAAAGGCACGCGGCGAGCGCGCCGTGCCGCTGGCCGAGTTTTACACCGGCGTTCGTAAAACGGTTCTGCAGGCCGACGAGCTGGTGACTGAGGTTGCTTTCCCGGCGATGACCACCAGTAAAAAGGGCATGTTCATCAAGCTTGCCCTCCGCCGGGCGCAGGCGATCTCGGTGGTGGACATTGCCGTTATTCTCAACTTTGACGGCGAGCTTGTGTCACAGGCCAGGATCACCCTCGGCTCGGTTGCCCCGGTGATCGTCCGGGCGAATGAAGCTGAAGCATTTCTGGCGGGCAGGGCGTTGACGGCTGAGGTGATTGCAGAGGCGGCCTCACTGGCCAGGAAGGCGGCCAAACCGATTGACGACGTGCGCGGCCCGGCGGCTTATCGCCTCGAAATGGTCGAACTGACGGTGCGCCGGGCTTTACAAAGCATTGCCGTCGGTGAAGAACGCGGCTGGTTCCCCGAAGACCCGGTGATGTTGTGGGGCAAGACTCACGGCGCGCCCGCCGCGCCGTTCAACCGCTCTCTGGTTCACACCGAAACCGGCGACGACGCCATCGTGACTCGCGTGAATGGGAAAGAGCACACGATCAAGGGCGCGAACGATAAGACGTTGTTGCGTTTCTTGCGCGAGGATGTGGGACTGATCGGCACCAAGGAAGGTTGCGCCGAGGGCGAGTGTGGCGCTTGCACCGTGTTCCTCGACGGGGCGGCGGTGATGAGTTGCCTGGTTCCGGCCCCGCGCGCGCACGGCGCCGAGATTGTGACGATTGAAGGCCTGGCGAGCAACGGCAAACTGCATCCGATTCAGCAGGCCTTTGTTGAAGAGGGCGCGGTGCAATGCGGCTACTGCACGCCGGGCCTGCTCATGGCTGGAGCGAAACTGTTGGAAGAGCGCCCCCGCCCGTCAAAGTGGGAAGCTCAACAAGCCATCACCGGCAACCTGTGCCGGTGCACCGGCTACTACAAAATTCTGGCCGCTTTCGACAAGGCCGGACGATTGGAGAGGTGAGGTATGCGTTACGGTTCTTCGACAACAAGGCGCGACAAGCCCAAAGAGCAAATGAATCCGATCTGGCGGGGCGTGGGCTGTATGATGGTAGTCATCATCGGCGGCGGCTCCTTTTTTCTCTCGATGTTCCTGCTCGATCTGTGGATTGAGCAGAACTGGCCTTATGCCTTTGTGGTAGCCCAACTGGGTAGCCAGCTTGCCAGAGGGGTTGGCGCTGTCCCTGTCATCGGCAATGTGGCGTTCGGCGCGCACAAAATAGGCTGGTACATTATGCCGTCTGTCCTGGCTCTGCTGGCCACGATGCTTACTTACGGCATCGTCACCGTCTTCTGGGGCTTCTTCAGCAAGCCCGGCGTCAGTGAGTTTGATGTCCGAACGCCTGCGCCCAAGAAGAAGCGCAAAGTTCGCAAGTGCCGTTGAGCTAAGGAGCGCCATGTCCCTCGTCGGCCAATCCATCACTCGCATTGACGCCATCGGCAAAGTCACCGGCCAGACCGAATACCCCGGCGACCTCACCCTGCCCGGCATGTTGCACATGAAGATTCTGTTTGCCGGGCGGCCTCATGCGCGCCTCAAGCGTATTGACACCTCCAAAGCCGAATCGTATCCGGGCGTCGCCGCCGTCTTCACCGCCAAAGACCTTCCCAACAATGAATACGGCCTGATCATGCCCGATCAGCCGGTGTTGATCGGCCCCGGCTCGAATAAAGTTGGCGGGGACGTGGCCCGTTTCATCGGCGATCAGGTGGCGCTGGTGGTGGCCGACACTGAAAAGGCGGCCGCCCGCGCCCGTGACCTGATCGAAGTTGAATGGGAAGACCTGCCCGTCGTCACCGACGCCCGCGAGGCGATGAAAGACGGGGCGGCGCTTCTCTTCCCTGAAAAGGGGAGCAACGTCTTTTGCCATTACCGGATTCGCAAAGGCGACGTGGACGCCGCCTTTGCCAAAGCGGCAGTTATCGTGGAAGGCGACTACTACACGCCGATGCAGGAGCACGCTTATCTTCAGCCGGAGGCCGGGCTGTCGTACATTGACGACGAAGGCCGGGTGACGGTGAAGGTGGCCGGGCAGTGGGCGCACGAAGATCAGGAGCAGATCGCCCACTCGCTCAAGTTGCCCCTCGATCAAGTCCGGGTGATTTACCCGGCCATCGGCGGCGCATTCGGCGGGCGCGAAGACATGTCAGTGCAAATTGTGCTGGCCCTGGCCGTCTGGAAACTCCGCCGCCCGGTGAAGATCGTCTGGAGCCGCGAAGAGTCCATCGTCGGCCACCACAAGCGCCACCAGTTTTACATTCACTGCAAATGGGCCGCCGACGAAAACGGCGCACTGTTGGCCGCCGAGAATGAAGTGATCCAGGACGGCGGCGCGTACGCTTACACCTCAACCAAAGTGCTGGGCAACGCCACCCTCATGGTCACCGGCCCGTACGAGATTCCGAACGTCAAAGTAGACTCGTACTCTGTTTACACCAACAACATTCCCGGCGGCGCGTTCCGGGGCTTTGGCGGGCCGCAGGGCGCGTTCGCCGCCGAAAGCCAGATGAACAAACTGGCCGAGGCCCTGAGCCTCGACCCGGTTGAAATTCGGGCGCGAAACGTTATTCACGAAGGCTCAATTCTTTCGGTCGGCACGCCTCTGCCGAAGGGCGTCTCGATGCCGCAAGTGATGGAAAGATGCGCGGCGGAGGCCGGCTGGAAAAAGGTGGACGGGAAGTGGCAGAGGGCAAATCCCAAACCCCAAATTTCAAATTCCAAAATTAAGCGCGGCCTGGGTTTTGCGATTAGCTTCAAGAACGTGGGCTTCTCGTTTGGCGCGCCGGAGCAGTGCTGGGCAACGGTTGCCATTGAAGGCAAAACCGCGATCGAACGGGTGACGCTTTACCACGCCGGGGCCGACTGCGGGCAGGGGGCGCATACCGTCTTTGCCCAAATGGCGGCGGAAGCCACCGGAGTCTCGCTCGACAAAGTTCATCTCGTGCTTTCCGATACGTCCACCTCGCAAACGTCAGGCAGCGCCTCGGCCTCGCGCCTGACGTTTATGGCCGGCAACTCCATCCGGGGCGCGGCGGAGGCGGCGCTCAAAAAGTGGGCCGACGAAGAACGGCCAGCCGTTGCCACGTATCAATACCGCCCGCCCAAGACCACGCCCTACGATCCGGAGACGGGCCGCAGTGAGCCGAACTTCGCTTACGGTTACGTGGGCGAAGCAGTGGAAGTGGAAGTGGACACTGAGACCGGCCACATTCGCGTCGTCAACGTGATTTGCGCCGACGACGTGGGCCACGCTGTGAACCCTCAACAGGTGGAAGGCCAGATCGAGGGCGCGGTGGTGCAGGCGCACGGTTACGCCGTGCTCGAAAACTTCATTCACCAGAATGGTTACGTGCAAACGCCTTACCTGTCCAACTATTTAATCCCGACCGTGTTGGACGTGCCCGAGTCGGTGAAGTCCGTCATCCTGGAATACCCCGATCCGATCGGGCCGTGGGGCGCGCGCGGCATGGCCGAGATGCCCTACCTGCCTTACGCGCCCGCGCTGGTGGCGGCGGTGAAGGACGCCATCAGCATCGAGTTTCATCAGTTCCCGCTCACGCCGGATCGGGTGTTGCTGGCGTTGAAAGAGGGACAACGGATGTAACGAAGTGAATGGATGGTTTGCTTATTCGTAACATCCGTTCACTCCGTTGTCAACTATGATCGGCGCAATTGTTCTCGCGGCGGGGCTTTCCACTCGCATGGGCCGGCCCAAGCACACCTTGCCCTGGGGCGAGACGGTGATCGCCCGGCGTGTGGTGGACGTGCTGGCCGAAAGCGGTCCGGATGAGATCGTGGTCGTCACCGGCAACGCCCGCGAGGACGTGGAAGCCGCCTTGCGCGGGTCAACCGCCCGCGCCGTCTTCAACCCCGGCTTTGCCAACGGCAGCATGCTCACCTCACTGCAAGCAGGGCTGAGGGCGCTGGAAGAGTCAGCTTGTGAAGTGGCGCTCGTGGCGCTGGGCGATCAGCCGCAGATCGAGGCCGGGGTGGTCAGGGCGGTGATTAAACAGTGGCGGATGAACCGGCCTCCGATCCTGGCTCCAAGTTTCAATGGCCGGCGCGGCCATCCGATCCTGTTTGCCCGATCCTTCTGGCCTCACATTTTCTCCGCCTCATCCGATTTGTCGCCCCGCGACTTGTTGCAGGCGCACGCCGAACAGGTCGTTTACCTGGCGGTGTCCACAGACTCGGTGTTGCGCGACATTGACACGCCCGACGATTACGAGCGCGAAGCGCGGGTTACTTTGCAAACGTAACCGTTTGTGATACATTGACCCCGATGGTCGAAGGCGCAAAGAAGCGAGTTTTGGTGGTGGATGATGACCCCGAAATCACCACGATGCTTGAGGTGATGCTGGAGCTTCATGGCTTTGCCGTGCAGGTGGCGCACGGCGCGGCGCAGGGCATGGCGGCGCTGGCAGTTGACCCGCCGGATGTGGTGTTGCTGGATGTGACGATGCCCCACGTTTCGGGCCTGGAGTTGTGCCGTTATGTGCGGCGCGAGCCACACCTGGCAAAGTTGCCAGTGATTGTCTTCTCGGCTCGCGCCAACGACGAGCATGTGCAACAGGCCCTGGAGGTCGGGGCGACGATGTTTCTCAAAAAGACGGCCAGCCGTGATGAGTTGTTGGGGGCTTTGGATCGGGCGCTGGGGCAGGCCGGGTAATTTCCTCGTTCATGTATTCTCCTCTTCATCAGATAACCCTCGACGGTTTGCAAATTGGTTACCGGGTTCAGGGGCGCGGCCCCGACGTTCTACTGTTGCACGGCTGGGTCAGTTCGGGCCGGATGTGGCAGACGATGATGGACGCGCTCGAGTCGCGCTTTCGCCTGTGGGCACCGGACTTGCCCGGCTTTGGCGATTCGGAGAAGCCGGAGCATAGTTGGTATTCCATCGCCAACTACAACCGCTTCGTCCGCCAGTTTATGGCCCGGCTGGCGCTGGAACAGGTGGATGTGATCGGCCATTCGATGGGCGGGATGCTGGCCTTCGATCTGGCGATTGAGCACCCGGAGCAGGTCAGGCGGCTGGCGGCAATCAACCCGGTCGTCACCGGGCGGACTCATCTTGACTTGCGGCTGTTGAGCGAGTCGTCGTTCGGGCAACAAATGTTGAAGCTGGGCCGGTGGGTGTGGCCGCTGGCCACCTCCGACTGGCCGGACTGGGCCTGGCTGGGCGTGGATCGTAAGCGGGCGATTTATGCGCGGCGCATCCGCGAAGACTGGGGCAAAGCGACTTCCGACTCGGCTATGTCGTCTCTGCGGGCCATTGCCCGCAACGATCTCACACCCCGGCTGACGCAAGTGAAAGCGCCGACGCTCGTGGTTGTGGGCAATCGTGATCTGACTGCGCCCAATTCAGAAGGCCGCCTGGCGGCGCATTCGGTTCCGGGCGCGAGGCTGGTGGTTCTGCCCACCGGCCACCTGCCCACCGACGACTTGCCCGACCGGACTCAGACTTTGGTGGAAGAGTTTTTGGGAGTGAGGGAATTTGCTTGATATACCGAGCACGGGCACAAACTGCGGTTTTAGCGAGAGGCTCGCGCATCATCTGGTATGATTTTACCTATGACCATCCAAGTTGAGTTCACGCCAGAGATTTTGAAAGAATTGTATTATCAACGGTACAATCATCTTG